>CASEST010000032.1 GCA_949290725.1 uncultured bacterium | reverse complement strand
CTGGTTTTAGTTTTAATAAAAATAATAAATTAGTTGATTTAAATTTTTATTCATTTAATCAAAAAGAAGACGGCGATGTTGGAACTGACTTACCTACTTATCATTATTTCTTTATAAGACTTGATAGCATTAATAAAGATGAAATAAACAAAGTTTTTATTAATTTTGATATTCAAGATTATCATGGTAAAAATATTGAAAATAATAGTAAAACCTTTTTAATTTAGTTATTCGTTTTTAAATTTATTTAAACTCTTTATAATCAATTTTTCTAATTGATATTTTAGATGAGTAACCAAAAAAATATTTCTTTTAGGATGAATTTAATAATTATTAAAAATAGTTTGATTAATTGATTCAATAGCATCCTCTTTTGTAATAGTTTTTTTATTCCTAAGACTATGAATAATTTTACCATTACTCCTCTTTTTCATCTTTTTTCTAATAAGAGCGTTTTCTAAACTAACATCAAGTTTAGATAAAATATTTTCAATGTTATTAGAAAATATATTTATCCCATTTACTTTAATTAAACTATTAATTCTTAGTTTAAAGAAATGGCCATCTTAATCAATATAATCAGAATCACATATTTCTAACTTATTTTTCGCCATTTATTGTAATAAATATATTTTTATGTAAGCTGCATAATAGTTCTCTATAAATCTGACATTTTTACAGCTATTTTTCTACAAAATATTACCTATATCATTCTATTATTTCCTTTTATTATTTAGCATTTGGTGTTGCACTAAGAAGGCTAGTAGCTAGAACACACGTAAAAAATAGCTATTTAAATAAATTTATAATTATTTTAATCCCTTGTTTTAAGACCAATATCTTTTTAAACTTATTAAAAAATAAAAATCATTATTATTTTCTAAACCCTCTTTAACTTTTGCTACAAGAGTGTTAGATTCACTCTCTTTTATGGACACATTAATTTTTTATCTATACTTTCTTGAGCAACTTTTGTTTCGTAGCTAAATTGGCTGCATAAATATTTGTTGTATTTTTATCGTAGCTAATGTAATTGTGAGAAAATCTTTTTAATAGTGCATACTCCACATCCGCCGGATATCGTGTGCAAGTACATTCGGTCTCATTTCTTTTCAATTCTTTCGAAATAGAAGCTGGATTATAATCAAGTTCTTCAGCAATAACTATACATTTCATTTTCTTAGAAATACTAGGAGAAATTGTTTTTCTATCTTCTAATATGAAGTGCTTATACTTCATAAAAATTTCGACTAGAAAGTTAAATATATCATATGTTATTTCTTAATAGGCTTAATTCTGTTTTTAACTAAAAAAACTGAATTTAAAATTTTAATTAGACTGTAGTTAACTTAAAGGTCAAAGTTATAGAAAATTAGTCTCATTATTGTTATAATCCTTAAATATGGAAATTAAATTTTATAATTCACTTACGAACAAAGTCGAAGTTTTTCATCCGATAAAAGAAAATGAAGTATCAATTTATGTCTGCGGCCCAACCGTTTATAATGATCCGCATATTGGAAATATTAGACCGGTAGTTTTATTTGATACTTTAAGAAAATTTTTAGAGACAGTCGGCTATAAAGTTTCCTATGTTTCTAATTTTACTGACGTCGATGATAAAATTATTAATAAAGCGTTAAATGAAAATATTAGTGAAAAAGAATTAACTGATCATTATATTGATGAATATTATAAGGTTTTAGATGCTTTTAATGTTGAAAGAGCTACCTTAAACCCTCGCGTTAGCGAATATATGAATCAAATAATTGCTTATATCAATAAGTTGGTTGAAACTGGCAGTGCCTATGTTAATGATAGAGAAGTCTTTTTTGATGTTTTAAAAGATAAAGATTATGGCTGCTTATCAAAGATTGATAAGGAAGATTTAATCAATGGAAAAAGAATAGAAGTTAATGATAAAAAGAAGTCGCCACTTGATTTTTTATTATGGAAAAATACTAAGGTAGGAATTAAATGGGATTCTCCTTGGGGGGCTGGTCGTCCTGGATGGCATACTGAATGCTGTGTAATGATTCATTCAATTTTTAATGGCTTAATAGATATTCATGGTGGAGGCAGCGATTTAAAATTCCCTCATCATGAAAATGAAATCGCTCAAGCTGAAGCTTATGAAAATAATAAATTAGCTAATTATTGGATTCATAATGCGATGATGGATATAAATGGTGATAAGATGTCAAAATCTTTAGGAAATGTAATTTTGGCTAAAGATGCTATTAAAGAATATGGTGCTAATTTGACACGTTTATTGCTTTTAAATGCTCCTTATCGTTCAATTATTAATTTTAGTGATGAGACTTTAAAAAATAATCAGGCGATAATCGATAAGATTTTAGCGATGAATAAACAAGTTTCTTTATTATTTAATTTAAATAATATTCCTTTTAAGGGAGAAGCAAGTAAACTCAATCCATTTTTAGAAGCTTTAAGCAATGATATTAATATTCCAAATGGTATCACTTATTTATTAGAACTTATTAAAGAAATTAATCTTGAATTAAGAAAAAAAGATAAAAATATCGAGCTTATTAAAGCTGATTATTATACAGTTTTAAAAATTCTTTATATTTTAGGGATTAAAATTGAACCACGTTTATTAAATGAAAATGAACGTGAATTATATAAATCTTATTTAAAATCTAAAGAAGATAAAGATTTTATAAAAAGTGATGAGCTAAGAAAAAAATTAATTGAATTAAATATATTATAAGAATAAACATATGAACGTATAGCTATTACGCTTCATATGTTTTTTATTTTGGCCATTTTTTAATTTACAGTTAAATATTTTCTTTTTAAAATGAATTTAATTATTAAAATCTTATTTTAATAATGAAATTTTTGTTTAATTTTTAATTAAAAAAAGTATTAATTAGATAAGGAAAAAAGTTTGAATATGAGTAGAATATATGGAATAAACACTTTGAAAGATTCTTTAGATTTAAATCGTGTTAAAAAGGTTTATTTAGCTAAAGAATTTAAGGATGAAAAAATCTTAAAATTAATTGAAGATAAAAAAGTCCAAGCGATCAGAGTGGATAAAAAAGAATTGGATAAATTATCTAATAAGGGAGTTCACCAAGGCGTTGTCGCCGAGATAACTGATTTTAAAACTTATCAGTTAAGTGACGTTATTAAAGCGAGAAAGGATAATTCAATAATTTGTATTCTTGATGAATTAACGGATCCACATAATTTAGGAGCAATTCTTCGTAGTGCCGATATATTTAATATAGAAGCTATAATTTATAAAAAGAGAAATTCAGTCTCACTTTCTCCTTTAGTCGCTAAGATTAGCGTCGGAGCAATTAATTATGTTAAATGTGTTGAGGTCGTTAATTTAACTCGCGCGATTAAAGAATTAAAAAATAATGGCTATTGGATTATTGGTTTAGCTGGAGAGGCGAAAGTAGAATTAAAAGATGCTTTTAAAGACCGTCCTTTAGCCGTTATTATTGGCAATGAAGGAGATGGTATTTCTCGTCTTGTTAAAGAAAATTGCGATTTGTTAGTAAAAATTCCGCAATTCGGGCATGTTCCTTGCTTAAATGCGAGCAACGCTGCGGCAATTACCTTCTATGAATTAAGAAGAAAATAAGATTATTTATAAATTTCCTCGCTTAGATTAAATATAAAGCTAAAAAAGGAGATTTTATGAATAAATTAAATTTGGATGAAGAAGATATTGAAAATGCCTATCTTCTTGCTCGTTTAGGAAGTGAATATTATCAAAAAATACTATTAGATTATTTTTTAATCGCCGCTGAATCTTTAACTATTTCTTATAGCCATAGCTTAAAAAATAGTTTTGGTCCCGTTTATGAAGAATTAAAAGAATTAGTTTATCTTACTTTTGAAAAAATGATGCTTCGTGATTATCCTGTTTATAATTGCCTCTCATTTTTTAAATTTTTATATATTCAGCAAATTAATACCTACATTCGTGATAAACATACGATTTTAGATAAAGAGGTTACTAATGACAATTTAATTTTGTTATTAAACGAAGATAATATTTCTTCTTTACCAATCGACCATAAAGAATATCAAAATGGCCATGAGATTCTAGATATTATTTATAATGATAAAAGATCACGTTTAAGCAAAAGAGAAAAAGAAGTAATAAATTTATTCATTCTTGGTTATGGAATAAAAGATATTGCTAAAAAAATTGGAATTTGTTATGCGGTTACTTTCCGCTATTTAAAATCAGGCTTTAAAAAATGCGAAGAATATATTAAAAGATTTCTTCCAGAGGCTATTATTTAATTTCCTAAAACCTTGACTTTCTATATTAATTTTTCTATATTTTTTATATTCTGTATGTTATAAATAATAGGTATGAGAAAAAAAGTTATTTTAATATGCAGTGAATGCTTAGCAAGAAATTACACGACGACAAAAAAAGAAGAGGACCGTGATACTCGAATTGAATTAAACAAGTTTTGTCCTCATTGTAATAAATATACGGTTCATAAAGAATCTAAATAACGAGCTCAGGAGAAAATTATGAAAATTATTAGATATTTTAAAGGTGTAGGCCGCGAAGCTAAAAGAATTAAATGGCCACAAAGCGAAACTTTAATTCCTGCAATTATTGTTGTTATCTGTATTACATTTTTCGCTGGTATTTTCTTAAGTTTAGAAGACTATGCCGCCAATATTATTCTTGAACAATTACAAAAAGCATTTGAGGCTATTTAAGGAGATAAATGATGGAAGAAAATAGATTAGCTGAAAAACAATGGTATATTGTTACCTGTTACGCTGGAAAAGAACAGACGGTCGCTGATAATCTTCGCCAAATGGTTCAAACATCTAATATCCAAGACAAAGTCTTTAGAATTGTTGTCGCTGAAGAAAAAACAATGGTTTTAAATAAAGATGGTTCACCATCGATGAGAAAAAATAAGGAAACTGGTCAAAGCGAGCCACGTTATAAAATTAAAAATTTATATCCTGGATACGTATTCGTTGAAATGATTATGACTGATGAATCTTGGTTCTTAGTTAGAAATACACCAATGGTTACTGGTATTGCTGGTTCATCAGGAGGTGGACAAAAACCAACCCCAGTTACTTCAAAAGAAATTGAAACAGTCTTAAAAAGAATGGGTATGGTCGATTCTGATATGTATGAGAATTATCATGTCGGCGATGTTGTTAAGATTATTCATGGGACATTTGAAGGAGTTGAAGGCAAAATTATCTCGATTGATAAAGAAAGCGGTAATGTTAAAGTTGATACAATCTTCTTTGGTCGTCATACTCCAGTCGATGTAGAATTTTCAGAGATTGTCCATATTTAATAAATTAAGCATTGATTTAAAAGTTAGTGTTCCGTATAATATTAGGGCACTAACTTTTTTTGTTGTGCATAGAATAAAATTCTATATGGTAGGAGAAGAGCGATGCTTCATACTACTAAGTTATTATTAAAGGAGATTTAACAATGGCTAAAAAGATCGCAAAAGTTGTTAAGATGGAACTTCCTGGAGGGGATGCAAAACCAGGACCAAAATTAGCAAGTGCCGGTGTTGTTATGCCTAAATTCTGTACTGAATTTAATGCTAAAACCGCTGACAGAAAAGGAGAAGTTGTCCCTGTTATTATTACAGCTTATGAAGACAAAACTTTCTCAATGGAAATTAAAACTTCCCCAGTAACTGGCTTATTACTTAAAGCTGCTGGTGTTTCTAAAGGTAGCGCTAATAGTAAAACCAACATTGTTGGAACAGTTACAAAAGAACAAATCAGAAAAATCGCTGAATACAAAATGCCTGATTTAAATGCTAACGATATTGATGCTGCTTGCAGAATCGTTGAAGGTAGCGCAAAAAATATGGGCATTAAGGTTGTTGATTAATTTTAAAGGAGAGAGACGATGAAACACGGAAAAAAATATGAAGCTGCTTTAAAATTAGTTGATAAGACAAGAACATATTCAGTCAAAGAAGCAGTTGAACTTATTGGAAAAACTTCCATTACAAAATTTGATGCATCAGTTGGTATTTCATTTAGTTTAAATATTAATACTAAATCAGCTGATCAACAAATTAGAGGCACAGTTATTCTTCCTGCTGGTACAGGTAAAACTGTTAAAGTCTGCGCTATTACTTCTAAACCTGATGTAGCTAAAGAAGCTGGTGCTGATTTTGCTGGCGGCAAAGAATTACTTGAAAAAATTAGAGATGAAAAATGGTTCGATTTTGATGTCATGTGTGCAACACCAGAAATGATGGGTGAGATTGGTAAATTAGGTAGAGTTTTAGGTCCAAAAGGCTTAATGCCAAACCCAAAAACTGGTACAGTTGGTCCTGATATTGCAAAAATGGTTAGCGAACTTAAAGCTGGTAAAGTTGAATATCGTGCTGATAAAGATGGTAACGTCAATTTAGCAGTTGGTAAATGTTCATTTGATCCAAGCAAACTTGAAGAGAACGTTAAGACCGTTGTTAACCAAATTTTAAAAGTTAGACCTGCTTCAGTTAAAGGTGTTTATGTCAAATCATGCCACCTTGTAACTACCATGGGCCCATCTATTAAGTTGGCTATTGGTGATTAATTAATTTTGTTTTGAAGGATAAATATACCACAGACAGTAACGGGGAAACCTTAATTATGTTACCGAGGTTTAAATATTAACTATAAACTGAACTGTACTCTGTATATATATCCTCAATATATAGGAGGTTAAAATGAATCAAGACGTCTTAAAACAAAAAGAAAGCGTTGTTAATGAAGTCAAAGATTTAACCCACGATAACAATAACGTTGTTGTTTGCGAATATCGTGGCCTCACAGTTGCTCAACTTTCTGGCTTAAGAAGAGATTTAGCAAAACTCGAAGCCAAAGCTAATGTTTATAAAAACTCATTAGTTTCTAGAGCACTTGGAGAAGAATATGAAGGAATCGATGCTTATTTAGCCGGTCCAAATATGTTCGTATTCTTAAAAGATCCAACTAATGGTTCTTTAAAATCATTAACAAAATTCGCTAGAAGAAACGAAAACCTTGTTATCAAGGGTGGCGTTATTGATGGACAAGTTAAAGATGCTGATTATATCAAGGTCTTAGCTAATTTACCATCAAAAGAAGGACTTGTATCTATGTTATTAAGTGTATTACAAGCCCCAATGAGAAACTTAGCTTATAGCTTATCACAAGTTTCAGAAAAGAAATAATTTGCTTATTTTAGGAGGAAAAAACAATGGCAAAATTAACAAATGAAGAAATTATCGCTGCTGTTAAAGAAATGACAGTTGTTGAATTAAATG
>CASEST010000031.1 GCA_949290725.1 uncultured bacterium | reverse complement strand
ACCTACTTTAAAGGGCGATAAAAAAGTTGTCATGTTAGATTTGGGCGCTAATACTAGCGTTGAAGCTTCTGATTTAGACCAATATGCTTTATTAGGTTCGATTTATTATTCAATCATTTATAAAAAAGAAAAACCTGCTGTCTATCAATTAAATATCGGTACCGAAGAAGAGAAAGGTCATGATTATAATAAAACTGCTTTTGAGATAATGAAATCTAATAAAAAAATTAATTTTAAAGGCAATATTGAAGGAAGAGATATATTAAAAGGCGATGCAGATGTTGTTGTTTCAGATGGTTATAGCGGAAATATCTTTTTGAAAACTACTGAAGGTACAGCTAAAGCGATGTCATCGATGTTGAAAGAAGCTTTTAAACATTCTTTTTTAACGAAAATAGGTTATTTATTTGTCCGTAAGCAAATAGGTGCGATGAAAGTTAAAATGGATTATAAAAGTGTTGGTGGAGCAATATTATTAGGCGCAAATAAAGTTGTTGTTAAAGCGCATGGAAGCAGTGATTCAAAAGCTTTAGTTTCTGCTTTAAAGTTAACAAGAGAATTAGTCAAAAATAATATTGTTGAACAAATAAAAGAGGAGTTAAAGTAATGGAAGATTTAACTTCTTTTTTTAAAAAATTTAAGATTCGTCCTAAAAATAAAGAATTATATGAGATGGCATTTACTCATTCTTCTTTTAATAGCGACGCTAAAACATCGCATCATGACTATGAAAGGTTAGAATTTTTAGGAGATTCGATTTTAGATTTTGTTGTTGCAACAAATTTATATATTCTTCATCCAGAAATGCGTGAAGGTGATTTAACGAAAGCAAAATCATATCTAGTTCAGTCAAAAAGTTTAGCATCTTTTGCTAGAAAAGAAGGCTTTGTTAAATATATTCGTATCGGTCATTCTTTGACTGAGAAAGATGTTATAAATAATAATTCAATTTTAGAAGATGTTTTTGAAGCGGTTATTGGAGCAATTTATTTAGATCAAGGAATAAATACCGTTTCAAAGATTATCTATGATATTTTCATTGAAGAAATGAGAAATTTTTCACTAGATGAATTAAAAGATTATAAATCTTTACTTCAAGAAGCGATGCAGGCTGAATATCGTGAGTCAGTACAATATCATGTGGTCGATGAAAAAGGGCCACCTCACCATCGTACATTTTTTGTTGAGGTTTCTTTTAATGACATTATTTTAGGTAAAGGAAGTGGCGGATCAAAAAAAGAAGCTGAGCAAAATGCCGCTCATGATGCATTAAATAAAAAGGCGGTTTAATATGGGATTTTTTCAAAAACTTAAAGATAAACTTTTTAATAATAAAGATCAAGAGAAACAAAAAACTTATGATAGCGGCTTGAAAGAAAGCCGTGAAGCTTTTACAAAGCGTTTAAATAAATTAAATAAAAAGTATCGCAAGATTAATTCTGAATATTTTGAAGAAATTGAAGAGATTTTAATTTCAGCTGATTGTGGTGTAACTTATACAATGAAAGTTATGGAAGAATTAGTTGATCAAGTTAAAAAAGAGAAAATTGAAGATACTGATAAGATAAACGATTTATTGTTTTCTTTATTATTTGATGAATATTTAAAAGATAGCGACGAGATTAATAATGAATTGAGTTTTAAAAGTAATCCTGAAGTTATTTTAGTTTGTGGAGTTAATGGCGTTGGAAAAACGACAACCATTGCAAAACTTGCCCATCGTTATATTTTAGAAAATAAAAAAGTATTATTAGTTGCAGCTGACACTTTTAGGGCTGGAGCTAAGGAACAACTTACTTATTGGAGCGAGAAAGTTAAAGCAGATATAGTTAGCGGAAAAGAAAATGAAGACCCTGCTTCAGTTGTTTTTAATGCGATGAGAAAGACTAAGGAAAATGACTATGATTTAGTAATTATTGATACTGCTGGAAGATTACAAAATAAAAATAATTTGATGTTAGAACTTAAAAAGGTTAGTAAAGTTATAGAAAAGGAAGGACTTCATCTAGATGAGACTTTTTTAATTTTGGATGCGACAACCGGACAAAATGGTATTTTACAAGCCAAAGCTTTTAAAGAATTATTGCCATTAAGTGGTTTAATTTTAACTAAGATGGATGGTACTAGTAAGGGCGGAATTATTTTATCAATAAAAGATGAATTGAATATCCCAGTAAGATTCATCGGTTTAGGCGAAAAAATGGAAGATTTAGAAGTTTTTGACTTAACTAAGTATTTAAAAGGATTAATTGGTGAAGAAGATGAAGATTAACGAATTGGATGAATTTTCATTGATTAATCAGTTATTTGATCTTTATGGAGAATTATTAACTGAAAAACAAAGACAAGTTATTGAGGAATATTTTTCTTATAATCTATCTTTATCAGAAATAAGTGAAGAATTAAATATATCTCGTAGCGCAGTTAAAGATTCTTTAGAACATGCCAAAAATAATTTATTAAATTATGAAGAAAAGATCCAGCTTTTAAAAAAGATTAAGGCGATTGAAAATATGGATATTGATCTAACTATAAAAGAAAAAATATTGAAGGAGTTGAAATAATTATGGCGTTTGAGGCTTTAAGTGATAAATTTAGTAAGATTATAAAACGTTTAAAAGGCGAACATAAATTAAATGAGTCTAATATGGATTCGATTTTAAAAGAGATTAGAATGGCTCTTTTAGAAGCGGATGTAAATTATAAAGTAGTTAAGGATTTTATCAATAATATTAAAACTAAGGCTCTTGGAGAAAAGGTTTATGATGAATTAAATCCTTCGGAAATGGTAGTTAAAATTGTTCAAGAGGAGTTAGTTAAACTTTTAGGTACTGGAAAATCAGAAATCGTTTATCAAAAAAATCGTCCTACAGTTATTATGTTGGTTGGTTTACAAGGAAGTGGTAAAACTACCTCCGCTGCTAAATTAGCCTATTTAATGAAGAATAAACTTAATAAAAAGGTTTTATTAGCTGCTTGCGATACTTATAGATTAGCTGCTATTGACCAATTAAAAGAATTAGCTAATTCAATAGGAGTAGATTTATTTGAATTAGGAAATCAAAAATCTCCAGTTGAAATTGCAATTGAAGCTAATGAAAAAGCTATTAATGGTTTATATGATGTTTTAATTATCGATACTGCAGGTCGTTTATCAATTGATGATCTATTAATGGAAGAATTAAATCAAATTAACTTATCTTTTACGATTGATGAAAGATTAATCGTTGTTGATGCGTTATCAGGTCAAGAAGCATTAAATGTAACGAATGCTTTTAATGATAAGATTCCTCTTACTGGTGTTATCATGACTAAATTAGATAGTGATACTAGAGGTGGCGCTGCCTTATCTATTGCTTCAACTACTGGATTAGGAATTAAATTTAGTGGTGTTGGCGAAAAGATTTCTGATTTAGATATTTTTTACCCTGATCGAATGGCTGATCGTATTTTAGGGATGGGTGATATTTTAACTTTTGTTGATAAGGTTAAAGAAAATATTGATGAAAAAGAAGCAAAAAAGAATGTTAATAAGTTTGTTTCTGGTGAATTTAGTTTGGATGACATGCTAGCTCAAATGAAGCAGATTCAAAAATTAGGTAGTATGAAGTCCTTATTAAAATTTATTCCTGGAATGCCTAAAATTAGCGATGAACAACAAGATCAACTTGATAAAGAGATGAAAAACTTTGAAGTTATTATTAATTCGATGACTTATGAAGAACGTCTTCATCCAGAAATTTTAAAAAACTCTCGTAAAGTTAGAATTGCTAAAGGAAGTGGAAAAACTAACGCCGATATTAACCGCGTTCTTAAAAAATATGAGCAAATGAAGATGATGATGAAGCAAATGAAGGGGAAAAAAGGTGGAATGTTTCCACCAAATTTCAAAGGATTTTAATTATCTTTATTCTTAATAAATTTTTTACCTTTTTCTATAGCCTCCTTCTCCCAAGAAGGAGTTTTATTTTCTTTTATTTCATCTAATAATGATAATTCCTCTTTATTAAAAATATAATCTTTTAATAAGTCTGGACGATATTTTAAAGTATATTCTAAACTCTTTTTTAAATTAAATTTTCGGATCGCTTCATGATTTCCAGAATATAAAATATCTGGAACATAATCATTATTATAATTATATGGTTCGGTATATTGAGGATATTCAACCAAACTATTATTAAATGTTTCTTCTTTTATTGAATCATCATTAATAACCCCAGGAATTAAACGAGTGATTGCGTCAATTAAAACAAAAGAAGCTGTTTCTCCACCAGTCAAAATATAGTCGCCAATTGATATTTCTAAATCAAAATATTTATAAACTCGTTCATCTATTCCTTCATAGTGGCCGCATAAAATTAAGATTTCATCATAATTTCTAGCGATTTCTACTGCCATTTTTTGATTAAAAATCTTTCCGCGAGGAGTAGTGATTATCTTTAATGTTCTATCAGTTGAGTTAGCGTTTAAAGCGTCAATTATCGGTTGGCATTTTAAAATTAGTCCCGCTCCGCCTCCAATTGGAGATGAATCGCTTCGATGATGTTTATCTAATGTATAATCGCGAATATTGACTATTTTAAATTCAACCAAGCCTTCTTTTATTGCTCTT
Source organism: uncultured bacterium (assembly GCA_949290725.1). Lineage (GTDB taxonomy): Bacteria > Bacillota_I > Bacilli_A > RFN20 > CAG-826 > Onthovivens. Next base: position 3,548 of record CASEST010000031.1, on the reverse strand, counting down.
TTTAAAATCGAAGTTTCAAAAAATGAATCAAATACATTAATAAAGGTAGTGAGGATCGTTATTTTCATATTTCTAATAATCCTTCGATAACATTTAAATAGATTCTTTTATTTTCTAAATCGATTGAATCGATAAAATAATCGTTAAATGGTATATAAATTTCTTTTTTATTTCGATCTAGTTTTAAGATTAAAGAAATGGTTGGAGTATTTTCATCAATTCTTATAATAGTTCCTAAAACCTCATTAGTTTCTTTATTTAGGACTTTTAAAGAAATTAAATCTGAATAATAATAGGTATCTTTATCTAAACTTCTATTGTCTTTATAAACAACTAATTCCTTATTTATAATTTTTTCTGCTTCTTCAATTGAATTAATTTCTTTAAAGGTTAAATAATCGATATTTCCTTCTTTATTACGATATGAAGCGATATGTAACTCTTTTAAGATAGAATTATTTTCATCAACTAAATATAAAAGATTATTCTTTTTATATCGTAAAGCTTTAAAAGAAGAGGTGGTATAAACACGAACTTCCCCTTTTAAGCCGACAGTACTTAATATTTTTGCAACTTTTAAAAATTCCATATATTTAAGTTTAATAAAATTAAAAATAGAGTTAAATAGAAAATTATTTAACTCTATTTTTTATTAATTATTTTCTTGATCGAAAGATTCAAATTTTAAATGAACTTTCTTATTTTCAAGTTTTCCAGCAATAGAGACGATTTCTCTAATAGCATTAGCAACGCAACCTTTTTTTCCAATTAAACGAGCAATATCATCATTTTCTGTACAAATAAGGATATTTACATCCTTTTCATTAGAAGAAGGAAGGGTTCTAATTAATAATGCTTCAGGCTTATCAATAAATGAGTCAATTATTGCGTGGATTAAATTTTGATAATCCATTATTAATATCCTCGATTACTTTTTAGCGCCAGTCTTAACAACTTTAGCTTTTTTATTAGCTTCTGGACGGCTTTCTTTAGCTTTTTTAATTAAACCTTTGCTTGAAAGGATAGTTTTTAAAGTATCACTATATAAAGCGCCTTGATTTAACCAATAAATTGCTTTTTCTTCATCGATAGTAGCATTTTCGATTCCTTTTGATGGATCGTAATAACCGATTTGATCGATATATCTACCATCTCTAGCATATTTATGATCAGCAGCAACGATTCTATAAATAGGTTCTTTATGTCTACCGATTCTTGTTAATCTAATTTTTACCATAATAATTTTCTCCTTTTAACCATATTTATTATACGGATATTATTTTAAGTGTCAAGTATTTTTACTATACACTATCAAAAATATTAATTAGTCGATTTCCAGTAGTTTATTAGTTGATTTTTAGTCGTCTATGATTCCCTTTTTAATTATAAATTCAACTTTACAAAGTATAATCAGAATATTATAATTATTAAGCATTTTAGATGCTAGTAGTGTTCCGCTTTAAAGTAAGGTTGCTTTATATGAACATATAAAAAAAGAAATCGAAAGGAGTAGGACAATGAATAAAAATTTAATTAAAGAAATTACCGCTACTCAATTAAGAGATGATCTTCCAGAATTTAATAGTGGAGATACTATTAAAGTTTCAGTTAGAATTACTGAAAATGGTAAGAGCAGAATCCAAGTCTTCGAAGGCGTTTGTATGGCTAGAAGAGGTGGAGGAATCAACGAAACTTTTACTGTTAGAAAAATTTCTAGTGGTATTGGTGTTGAAAGAATCTTCCCTTTACATGCTCCAAATGTTGCAAAAATCGAAGTTGTTAAAAGAGGTAAAGTTAGAAGAAATAAAATTAATTACCTCAGACAAAGAAGTGGTAAAGCTGCAAGAATTAAACAAATTCTTAAGTAGTAAAGTTAAGGATGAGCAATTGCTCATCCTTTTATTTTAATATCTATTATTTTAAAATATTTTAGAAATGGAAAATAAAGAAAAGAAAAATATAAATATCCAGTGGTTTCCTGGACACATGAAAAAAACGACTAATTTAATAGCTGAAAAATTAAAATTAGTTGATTTTGTCATCGTTTTATTAGATTCACGCGTTCCAATTTCTTCTTATAATCCATATTTAGTTTCGATTTTAAAAGATAAAAAGAAGCTATTTATTTTAACTAAAAAAGATTTAGCTGATGAAAATGAAAATTTAAAGTGGAGTGAAAAATTAAAAGAAGGCGATAATTATTCCTTATTAGTTGATTTAAAAGATCAAAAATCTTTAAAAGAAATAAATAGTATCGTTGACAAAATTCTTCTTGAGAAGAAAGAAAAAGCTTTAAAAAGAGGAATTAAAAATGTTTCTGTTAGAGCGATGGTCGTTGGCATTCCTAATGTTGGTAAATCAACATTTATCAATTTAATGGCTAAAAAAAGTTTAGCTATCGCTAAAAATATGCCTGGAGTAACTAAATCTTTAAGATGGATAAAAGTTTCTCAAAATTTTGAATTATTAGATACTCCAGGAGTTTTGCTTCCTAAATTTGAAAACGAAGAGCAAGCGATAAATCTAGCATTAATCGGAACAATTAAAGAAGATATTTTGCCTTTAGAATCGCTTTTCATTCGTTTTATTAATATTATTAAGAATAATTATTTATCAGAATTTGAAAAACGCTACGAAATCGATGATTTGAATAGTTTAACTGTGGATGAGATTATTAATCTTATCGCTAAAAAAAGAGGATTATTAAATAGTGGTGGCAATATCGATAAAGAAAAGACAATCAAAATTATTTTAAATGAATTTAGAAATGGAAAAATAGGTCGTATTACCTTAGAGAAGGCTTGATTTATGCTTGATTTAGAGCAAAGTTTTTATAATGAAAAAATAAATTTTATTGCTGGATGCGATGAAGCTGGTAGAGGCCCTTTATGTGGACCAGTGGTTGCTGCAGCAGTAATTTTTGATAAGGAATATCATAATGATCTAATTAATGATTCAAAAAAATTAACTATTAAAAAAAGAGAAGAGCTTTTTGAGATTATTAAAAAAGATGCTTTAGCATATGGAATAGCGATTATTGATCCTTTAATTATCGATCAAATAAATATTTATGAAGCATCTAGATTAGGAATGATTGAAGCTTTAAAAAAGATTGATCATCCAATCGATTTAATTTTAACCGATGCGATGCCTTTAAAATTTAAAGATAATGAAGTTAAACCATTTATTAAAGGTGATGCTAAAGCTCTTTGTATTGCTGCTGCTTCAATTTTAGCGAAGGTGACTCGAGATAAAATAATGGATGAATATGATAAATTATATCCAGAATATAATTTTAAAAAGAATAAAGGTTATCCAACTAAAGAGCATTTAAAAATTATAAAAGAAAGAGGAATTATTAAGGGATTATATCGAGAAAGTTATAAACCGGTTAAAGATATTTTATATCCACCAATAAAATTATTTTAAATTTATAGGGATAATTTTTTATTTTTAATCGTTCTTGTATATTGAGGAGGTTAAAAATGAATGGATCAAAAGTAATTACTTATTTATCCTATATTAATAAAGGTAACTGGGAAGATATT
>CASEST010000030.1 GCA_949290725.1 uncultured bacterium | reverse complement strand
GTTAATCTTTCAAGTCCAAAAGCCATTCCACCGTGTGGAGGTGTGCCATATTTTAATGATTCAACAAACCATCCAAATTTTCTTTGAATATCTTCCTCGCTTAGACCTAAAATTTTAAAAATTCTAGATTGAGTTTCTTGGTCAAATATTCTTAATCCTCCGCCACCAGCTTCATATCCATTCATAACAATATCATAAGTATAGGAATATACGTTATATGGTTCGCTCTCTAATTTATCTAGATCTTCATCAACAGGGCGGGTAAATGGATGATGACATGGAGTAATTTCACCAGTCTCTTCACTTTTTTCAAAAAGTGGGAAATCAACGACCCAAAGCAAATCAAAAGTGTGTGGTTTTATTAATTTTAGTTCGTCTGCTAATTCAGTTCTTAAAGCTCCTAAACCAAAATTAATATTTCTTAAAATATTTCCAGCAGCAACAAACAATAAATCATTTTCCTTTAAGTCGAATTTATTAATTAATTCATTTTTTGTTTCATTGTCTAAAAATTTTGTAAGTGAGCCGGTCAGTTCATTATTTTCAAATTTAAATACATAATAACAATTTAATTTAAATTTTTTAGCTAATAAATTATATGTATCTTGTTTTTTTCTTGAGCATTCTTTTGCAAAATTTTCAACTTTAATCGCTTTAATATATTTTGAATTAATAAAGACATCAAACTCACTATTGGCTAAAATATTTTTAACATCATGAAGTTTTAAATCAAATCTAGTATCTGGTTTGTCACTACCATAAATGTTGGTTGCGTCATTATAAGAAATTCGTCTTAATGGTAAAGTAACATCATAATTTATTGTTTCTTTAAAAATCTTTTGAATTAAGCCTTCCATTAAAGTTAAAAATTGATCTTGGCTTAAAAAGGAGGTTTCAATATCGATTTGGGTAAAGTCTGGTTGTCTATCAGCACGCAAATCTTCATCTCTAAAACAGCGAGCAATTTGATAATATCTTTCAAATCCAGCAACCATTAACATTTGTTTATATAATTGTGGAGATTGTGGCAAAGCATAAAAGCAACCTTTATGAATTCTTGAAGGAACCAAATAATCTCTAGCTCCTTCAGGTGTTGAAGGGGCTAAATATGGTGTTTCAACCTCAATAAAACGATGCGCATCTAAATATTGATGAACTATTTGAACTATTTTAGCGCGCATTTTAAATATATTTAGCATTGTTGGCCTTCTTAAATCTAAATAGCGATATTTCAAACGAATATCATCAAGTGCATCTGTTTTATCGGCAATAATAAAAGGAGGCTGTTTTGCAGTATTAATCAAAGTAACTTCACTGGCCTCTACTTCTATTTCACCTGTTTTTAATTCTTTATTTGGAACATCTTTTTTATGAACAACCCCAGTAACATTTAAAATATATTCGTTACGAATATCTGGGTATGAAATTTCATCAGTTTTAATAAGAACTTGAACGATTCCGCTACTATCTCTTAAATCAACAAAAATTAAACTACCTAAATTTCTTTTTTTTGCAACCCAGCCAACAATAGAAACTTCTTTGTTCAAATCATTTATGCTTAACTCACCACAATATGCGTTTCTTTTTATATCTTTAACCATTTTTAATTATTCCTCCGAATGATGATGTGAATGCTCGTTTTCATCAATTTGATTGTCAAGGTATTCGATTAAATCGTCTAATTTAATCGATACTTGTTCTTCTTTCTTTAAATTTTTCACTATAATTGAGTTAGAATTAATTTCATCTTGACCAATAATTAAGGCGAAATGTGCATTTTTTCTTAATGCTTTTTTAAGCATTGCTTTAATGCTTTTATTTTCTAATGATAAATCTGTTTTAAAACCATTTAATCTTAGTCTAGTAGCAACTTCGATTGCATTTTTTTCAAATTGCAAGTCTAATGGCATGACATAACAATCTAAAGAAAATGATAAATCAGCGAACAACGAATCATCATTCATTACTGAAACTAATCTTTCAATACCAGCAGCAAAACCTACTCCTTCAACATCTCTAGGACCTCCAATTTCTTCAACTAATTTATTGTAATGACCTCCAGCTGCCAAAGCCCCGTAATTTAAACCTTTTGAAGAAGTATAATGGAACTCAAAAACAACATCGCTATAATAATCTAATCCTCTTACTAATGATTCATCAATCTCATATTCAATTCCTAAATTAGTTAACGATTCTAAAACATCATCAAAATATTTTTTACTTTTCTCACTTAAATAATCGCTAATTTTAGGGGCATTTTTAATAATTGCCTGATCGTTTGGGTTTTTACAATCCAAAATGCGCATTACGTTTAAACTGTAGCGATCGTGACAATCGCTACATAATTCATCAAGATGATCTTTAAAATAATTTCTTAAAACTTCCTTATAATTTGCGCGACTCTCATTATCACCTAAGGTATTAATTTTTAGTTTTAGATTTTTAAAACCGAGCATTTTTAAACCAAAGTAACCTAGTGAAATAACTTCCACATCACGGTAAGGAGAGCTGACTCCAACGCACTCAATTCCAAATTGATTAAATTGGCGATAGCGACCAGCTTGAGGTCTTTCGTATCGAAAACATGGACCAACATAATAAGCTTTGACTGGTGTATCACCCAATGCCAATAGTTTGTTATTAACAATGCTTCTAACGATTCCGGCAGTTAGTTCTGGCCTTAAGGAGATGCTTCTATTACCCTTATCTAAAAAAGTATACATCTCTTTACGAACGATATCGCTACTATCTCCAACAGATCTTTGAAATAAGTCGCTTGATTCTATAATTGGCGTGCGAAATTCTTGATAACCAAAAAATTCTGCAACTTGAATTAAAGTTTGCTCAACAAAACTATATTTATCTGCATCTTCTAAAATAATATCATGTGTACCCTTAACTAAATTAAACATCTTGTACCCCTTTTTATCATAAAAATTATATCATTATTCAAGATTAACTAAAACAAAAAAGACTATTAATTTAGTCCTTTTTTGTTGAATATTATGTGCGTTTTTTTGCTTTGTGCATTCATCAATTAATGAATAACTCTTTTAATTTCGTAAATATCTTTTGTATTTTTTAATAACTGAGAAGTTTTATTTAATTCATTAACGTCTTTAACATAAATTTGTGCACTAATTGTGCAGGTAAAATTTTCAGAATGCAATTTAGCACTTATTTCTGTACATTTAATTTTTGATGAAGCTAATACAGAAAGTATATCAGCAATTAAATTGTTTCTATCATTGCATTCTAAAATTAAATCGACTGGATAAGACTGATCATTTTTAATAGGTTTCCAACGAACATCAATTAACCTATTTTTTTCATTAGCAATGTTAGGGCAATCAATACGATGTACTGTCACTCCATTTCCTTTAGTAACATACCCGATAATTTTATCGCCAGGAATTGGTGTACAGCAATTGCCAAGAGTAATTTTAATTCCTTCTCCATTTTCTATAGCGACAGGGCATTTATCATCATCAAAATTTTCCTTTTTAGATAAATAAAGTTGTTCTTTCTTTTTCAATCCTAAATAAGTACCAATAATGCTAGGAGTAGGATTGTGCGCCGCAATATTTACGAATAAATCGTTGAGCGTGGAGCAATTAAAATTAAGCAAAAGTTTGTCATCATTTAATAAGGCGAGCATCTCTTTTTCATCATAGCCACGATCTTTAAAGAAATCAGCGCAAATATTTTTTCCCTTTTCTATTTTATCATCTCGGACAAGTTCACTGTTTTTCTTTAATAAAAACTTTTTAATACGTGACTTTGCTGAAGAAGTTTTAACAATATTTAGCCAGCTTTCATTAGGACCGGCTGAAGTTTTTGAAGTTTTAATTTCTACAACATCTCCTGTTTTTAATTGAGTATTTAAAGGAACTAAAACTCCATTAACAATTGCTCCGACGGCACTTTCCCCAACTTTTGTGTGAATTTTAAAAGCTAAATCTAATGGAGTTGATCCAGCTGGCAAATCGATTACCTTGCCTTTAGGTGTAAAAACATAAACATTAGCTTCGAAAATATCTTTTGATAAGGTATCAATATATTCTTCAGCTTGTCCGCCACTTATATCTTTATCTTTACTGATGGAAACGAAATCTCTAAACCAATGCAATTTTTCTTCGATTTCTTTTTGCTCTTGCTTAGCATTATAATGAGATCCTTCTTTATATCGCCAATGTGCTGCAACACCAGTTTCGGCAATTTCATCCATCTCTTTCGTTCTAATTTGGACTTCGAAAATATTGCTATTTCCATCAATAACCGAAGTATGTAAGGATTGATACATATTTGGTTTAGGCATTGCAATATAATCCTTAAATCTTCCAGGAATTGGAGTAAAATTTTGATGAATAATTCCTAGAATTTCATAACAATTAAGCTCAGTTTCTGTAATAATACGTAAGGCTAAAACATCATAAATATCTTCAAAGCGATGATTTTTTACAAACATTTTTTTATAAATTGAATAAATTGATTTAACTCTGGATTCGATTTCAAATTTAAATCCTTTTTTATACAAAATATCAGCGATTTTCTTTTTTAATAAATTTAAAGCTGTTTTTCGGTTTGTAATTTTTTCATTTAATAATGCAGTAATATAGTTATATTCTTTTGGCTTCTCGATTTTTAAGGAAAGGTCTTCCAATTCACTTTCTATTCTAGAAATACCAAGTCGGTGGGCAATTGGAGCAAAGACTTCTAATGTTTCCTTTGCTAGTGCATGTTGTCGTTCAGGTTTTAAGGCTTCAATAGTTCTTAAATTGTGCAATCTATCAGCTAATTTAATAATAATAACACGAACATCTTTAGCCATGCCTAAAAAAATCTTTCGATGATCTTCTGCCTCGAATTCTTCTTGAGTTCTTTTTGATAATTTTAAGCGTTGAATTTTAGTTAAAGAATCAACGATACGAGCAGTTTCTTCACCAAACATGTTTTTTATATCATCAACAGTCGTATCAGTGTCTTCAACGACATCATGAAGTAAAGCAGCAGTTATTGTTACAGGTCCGCCTTGTAAAGTAGCTATAATGTATGCAACTTCAATTAAATGATGAATATAAGGTTCGCCGCTCTTACGAAAAATTCCCGCATGTTTTTTTTCAACAAATTTATAGGCCTTTTCTATCATTTTTTGGTCATCATCATTATGAATATATAGTGAAAAAACACCTTTTAAATCATCAAAAGTATGCATTGGATAGCCGCCATTAGGAAGCAATTGATCGTTGTTTTCTTTCTTGATATTTTCAGCCATATTAATCCTCAAAATAAATCTATTAAAATAATACTATAAATTTATTAAAATGCATTTAAAATTAATCAAATTTTTCGTAGTTTTTTACAATAAATTGATAAGAAATTCTGCCATTGAAGTAATTTATTTCGAAAAATCCAAATAAATTAACTTTCCTAAAAGAAAACAAATCAGCAGGATAATTAAAATAAATTAAAGAAGCGTTTAAGTTTAATTTAGTGATAATATGTCTTTGATCTTTAGAAAGCAATAATGAAGATGTGTTCACTTCATTTAAAGAAAAAACTGGTTTTTCAAATCCTTTTCCAAAAGGAGCGAGCGATTTTACTATTGAATAATTAGTTTTATTCAATTCATTAGCATTAATTTCGATTGATTTTGTTATTTCTTCACTTTTTGTAATATCGATATTTTTTAAGCGATACTTAAATGTATCGATATTTTTTTCGTCAATTTCAAATCCTCCAGCAAATTCGTGACCGCCAAAATTTATCAATAAGTCTTTATTAGCATTTAGAATTGAAACAACATTGAAGCCATTTTTTGAACGAACACTACCTTTATAATCGTTATGCTGTCCATTTTTTGTCAAAACAAATACCGGTTTATTATATTTTTCTAATAATCGATTAGCGATTAAACCAATAATTCCTTCTTCAAAATTAGATTTAATAAATATAACGTTTTCGTTTTCGTTTAGCTCGCTATAAATCGTTTCATCTAAATTTAAAACTAGTTCTTTTCTCTTTAAATTTATTGATTTTATCCAATTAGAATATAGCTCGAGTTTATTATTGTTCTCGCGATTAAAATATTTAACAATTATAAACAATGTATTATCTTTAACAATTCGTCCAACGCTATTAATTTTTGGGACTAATAAAGATGCTATGTCAAATTCATCAATGTTTTTATATTTTTCAATTAAATAATAAATCGGGTTGAATATCGGATCATATTTTTCTAATTCTTTAAGGGTCAATTTTGTCATTTTTTTATTAAAACCAATCATTGGCATTAAATCTGAAATGATTGTTGTAGCCCCTAAAACTAATAAATAAGGATCGATTTTATTTAATAAAACAATCGAAAATAAAAAAGATAATGCCCCAGCCGAAATATTATTATTTAATTCATCAATCAGATGCCGATGAATAATATAATCAGTTTCAGGTAAAGTATTATTTAATATTTCATGATGGTCAATAATAATAACCTCTGCGCCTTTTTCTTTTATTAAAGCAACTTGTGAAAATAAAGTTATCCCATTATCGACTAAAATAAATAGTTTATAACCCTTATTAATTAATACATCGATCATAGTTTCGTTAATGCCATAACCATCTTTTTCTCTAAATGGGATATAAAAACCTAAATCAGCATCTTTTTTTAACTCTTTTAAGGAATTATAAATTATTGATGTAGCTAAAATACCATCGCAGTCATAATCGCCATAAATTATAATCTTTTGATTATTATTTAAGTATTTAAAAATCAAATCTTTAGCTTTTAAAAAGTGATTGTTTTTATAAACGAAAGAAAAAATAGATGAATCAACATCTTTAATTATGTCTTGATAAGTTTTTAAATCGATTGAATAATATGTTAAAACTTTTTCTAAAAAATTTGCCATTTTGCAATAAAAGGTGAGTAATATTTACTCACCTATTTAAATTATTAATCATTGATTCCAACGAAGATCGCTTCTTCTGGACCTTCATTATCGTTCTTTTTATTCTTTCCTTTTTTATCTTTACGCGCTTGATGCTTATTAACAATTTTAGTTTTAACACCATTAAAGACTTTTGTAAAGAAAGATTCCAAAGGTAATGAAATAACTTTAGTTGCAATGACAAATAAAATCATTCCAAGAAGGATAAGAATTAAGAGATATTGTTCAATTCCGGTGGCAAAGAACATTGAAATAACTATAAATGCAGAGAGTAAACTTGTAATCAATACATTATTGTAATAGTTATTAATTGCATACTCATAACTATCGCGTCTTAACATTAAATCAGTAGATAGTTCTTTCTTTCTCTCTTTTAAGATTTCTTTTTCTTTATTGAAATAAGTAACTAAGATTGAATAGCCGAAACTTGTAAGAACTAAAATTCCTAAAGTAATAATTGAAACGAATGGACCATTGATTAATGAGAAGATACCTACAGTTATAAGTGCTGTTCCACTCATTAAAATTAATGAAGTTAACATTTTTGAGAAATTAAACCTAAATAAGATATAAATTGATACAACTGCAATTCCGATTCCAGCAAAGATTAAGGCATATAAATTGTTTGTATCGTTATTAACATTATAAACTGCATTTAAATCAATATTTTGAGCATCAATTGCATTTAAAATTTGAATATTTAATGCCTCTTCAAATGTTGTTTGATAAATAACTCCATCATTATCTGAAGTAAAGACTAAATCATCAAATTGATATTGTCCATCTAAAGTGACGACATAGTAATATTCTTTATTTATTGCATCATTAACTTTAAATGAATAATTATAATTTTCAATTTCGATACTATTAAATAATGGACTTTCATCTTCGTTATAAAAACGAGTTAAGAAGACATTTTCAATAATATCTTGATCGTCTTGGATATCATTGGTGTCATCTTCTGTAATATTTTGACGATCGAGTCGAATGACTACTTCGCTTGATAATTGATTAGTTGATGAATTATAAATATTTCCTCTAACAAGTTGGAAGGAAGTCAATCCAACTATTGAGGCGACTAATAAAATTGCACCAACAATCGAGACAGTCAAAGTAGTTTTCTTCGATGTTTTACGCTTAAATTGATCAAAATATGTAGGTTTTTCATCTTTTGAAAGATTTGGAATTTTCTTAGAATCGACTCCAATTAAACTTGTTTTATTAGCAACTGTTGAAGAATTATATAACAACCATGATAAGATTCTTAATAAAATTCCATTTAATATAATATTTAAAATTGAGCCGACAATTAAAAGAGCGCCATAAGAAATTAATGTGGAATTAGGAATTAAATAAGAAACAATTCCTAAAATTAATGTAATAAAAGAAATATCAAGTTGCGTAGCTAATGATTTTTTAGATCCATCACTATAGGCTTTTTTAATATTCTTCCCTAAATACATTTCATCTTTAATCTTTTTAAAATATATAGTCGAAGAGAATAAAGTGATTATCATTAAGCTAATTAAGCCTAAAATTGCACCAATATTAAATTCGCTGCCAAACAAATTAAATAAACCAATTGAGCTTATTAATGATGTAAATGCTAATATTGCAGCGGTTACTCCATTTAACCCGAAATTTAAAATAAGGAATAAAGTAACTACTATTATTGCGATTAATGTAGCAATAAATAAACTATTGGACCAATTTATTTGTTGCATAAATACTAAATAATCAATGAACGGATTAACATTTGATTCATAGTTATTTGTTCCACCAACATTTATTAAAGTTACATCGCAATCATAATTAGAAGCATTTAATTTATGCATCCAAATATTAGCTTTTTTATAAGCAATAACTCGGTCAGCTTCTGTTGCGCCATAATAAGACGAACTGCTTTCACTATTTGATAAATTATATCCGCCAAAATATATTTCTTGATAAACTTGTTCGTCTTGATCGGCTAATGTTGAATCATAATCCCAATAGATTGTAGATAAATCAGTTGTATCATAATCCCATAAAATATGATCTTTTACTTGGTTTTCTTGTAAAAATTCATTCGAGCCATTTGTAACTAATTGCTCAATTGTTAAACCGTCTAACCAATTATTCAAAATATAGACTTTATTTATTGCATCAGTAGTTGAGTCTTCTTCACTACCATCTTGACTATCACTACTTTCATCATTTCCAGCATCAGCAGCTGTTGTAACAACAGTTTTAAAAGCCTCTGGGTCACTTAAAGGTATAACGACATAAGGATAATTATCACGATATTCAATTCTAGCAGTGCCAGCTTCGAAAAAAGCACTAGAGTTCTCGTCATCTCCTTCTCCACCAACTGAACTAATTTCATCATAAGTTGAAGCCATCATTGACCAAGAAAAATTTAAATAACTTGAAACGTCTTGATATAAAGAATTATCAACTTTAAAAGTTACTCTGATCGTGTCTAATCCACTTGTTTCTAAACTGTAATTAGTAATATCAGCATTACTTAAACGGAGTTTAAATTCTTCAACAACATCATCTAATAAATCTTGTTTATCTTGATCACTCATATTTCCTTGATCAATAGTTGATCCATCAGAAATATCGCTACTTTTTGATGAAATTTTATATACATAAGTATGCATCGCTTCATAATCGCCAGTTCCGTTAACATTCATTAAAGAAGGAACTAATCCAACTAAAGTAGCAAGTAATATTGATAGACATAAACTTATATATCCAATTAATCTTTTCATAATATATCCTCAAAGTTTTTATAAATATAATTTATAAAACAATCGAATTAAATTATATATAAGAAAGGCTATTTTTACAACCTTAATAATTAATTTAAACCGTTATCTTCCTCGATAATTTTTTGATAGATTTCTTGACCTTTTTTGGTCAAAATTCTCCCTCTTTTTGTGCGATCTATAATAGATGACATTACTAAAAAAGGTTCATTTATAATCTTTAAATTATTAACATTTTCATTTAAACAAGAAGCAATAGTTTCTAAAGAAGTCGGTTGATTTAAAAAACGTTCGTATAATACCTTTATAATTAAAATATCTTCATCATTTAAACCATAACGATATATTTTTAAATATTTAAATGCCTTATTTAATTGAAAATAATTAATTTCTTTTAAATTTTTATAAATGGCATAATCATAAATCTTTTTTAAATGATTTATTAAAATACGTGGTGTGAATCTACTTCTTTTAGCAATCTCTAAATAGCAAGTTTCATCAAAAGTTAAATTGAATAATTTTGCAATATTTTTAGCGATTAATGATAATTCATTTTCGTTATAATAATTAAATTTAAAAGTAATTGCAAAACGGTCTCTTAAAGGAGCTGTTAAATAACCCGCATTGGTAGTTGCACCAATTAAGCTAAATGGAGAAACATTCATCGTTATAGCTTTTGTATTTTCTTCGCTTTTATAAGTCACATATACCTTAAAATCTTCCATTGCTCCATAAAGAATTTCGGTAACTTCTTTTTTTAAACGATGAATTTCATCAATAAATAAAATATCACCTGCATTTAGTTGCCCTAAAATAGAGATAATGTCGACTATTTTTTCTAATGAAGCCGCAGTTACGACAAATAAATTAGTGCCCATTTCATTAGCTATAATTTGAGCTAAAGTGGTCTTTCCTAAACCAGGAGGGCCATAAAAAAGCAGATGATCAAGAACAGTTTTCCTCTTTTTTGCGCTATAAATAAAAATTTTTAGACGTTTAATAATTTCTTTTTGACCTAAAAAATCATTTAATGTCTGAGGGCGAAATAAATTTTCTTGTTTAGGCATTATTTAACCTCTTAATTGCTTCTTTTAATGCGACTTCTTCTGCTAATCCATTAGGTAAATCAATTAAAATTTTGTTTATTTTTTCTATTTGATAACCTAAATTTTTTAAAGCTAAAAAAACATTTTCATATTCAAATAAAGAAATAGAGATATTTTCTAATTTGTAAAATAAATTAGCGATTAAATTTTCAGCTTTATTACCGATGCCACTAATTTTACTTAGGGCGATTTTGTTTCGAGATTTTATTAAAATCAGAAATTCCTTATAAGTAATATTTTCAATAATATTGATCGCTTTTTTTGGCCCAATACCGTTAACTTCTAATAGTTTTTTAAAAAAATATAAATCTATCTCTTCTAAAAAACCGTAAAGAAAAAAACGATTATCTTTAATAAAATCATAAACAAAAATTTTTACTTCATTTCCTAAAATATATTTATCGCGCTTGCTTATATTAATTTCAAAAGCAACACTATTTATTAATAAATTAATTTTATTTGGTAATATTCTTATAATTTTTCCAATAAAATAAGCAAACATCAAAATTTAAATAAATAAGGATTTATTCAAAATATTCGAATTCAAATTCTTTTAATTTAACGATATCGCCATCTTTAGCGCCCATCTCTTTTAATTTTTGATCCACCCCAATCTTATTTAAATAAGTGATTAATCTCATCATTCCTTCATCGGTTGAAATATTGATTAAATCATAAGTTCTTTCAACACGTTCACCATAAATAATGAAAAGATGTTCTTTTTCTTTTCGAATATTAAAGATAGTTTCTTCTTTATCAAGATTATAGATAACGTTTTTATCTTCTTCTTTATAAATTGGGAATTCTTTAGCATCTTTTAACAAGTCTTTTACTTTATAAAGTACTTCTTTGATGCCTTCATTTGTATATGCGCTAATACCATAAACTTTTTTACCTAGCTTTTTTTCTAATTCCAAAAGTTTTTCTTTCGAATTTTCTTCATCCATTTTCGAAGCAACAATAACTTCTGGACGATCGATTAAATTCATTCCATAACTTTCTAATTCATGACGAATAGCTAAATAATTTTGATAAGGATCTATAGATGATATATCTATCATATGAATTAAAACTTTAGTTCTTTCAATATGTCTTAAAAAGGTCAATCCTAATCCCTTCCCTAAATGAGCTCCTTCCATTAATCCTGGCATATCAGCCAAAACAAATGATGAATTATCATCTAAATAAACCACTCCTAAATTAGGAACGATTGTAGTAAATGGATAATCAGCTACCTCAGCCTTCGCATTAGAAACTAACGATATAAATGTTGATTTTCCAACCGAAGGGAAACCAATAATTCCAACATCGGCTAATAATTTCAACTCTAATATTATTCTTTTTCTTTCGCCTGGTAAGCCGTTTTCAGCAATTTTAGGAGCTTTATTACGAGAGTTTTTAAAACAAGCGTTACCTCTACCACCTCTACCACCTTTTGCGATTAAGAAAGTCTTTCCTTCTTCATTTAAATCGCATAAAAATGTATGATTTTCTTCTAAAAAAACAACGGTTCCAATTGGTAAATCAATATAAATATCTTCGGCGTTACGGCCATATTGCATTTTAATACCACCTTTTTCTCCATCTTTGGCGATAAAAGTTTTAGAATGACGGAAATTGACTAAGGTAGTTGTAGAATTACTAGCACGCAAAAAAATTGAGCCACCTTTTCCACCATTTCCACCAGCAGGGCCGCCCATTGGACGATATTTTTCATGAAGAAAAGCAATAGCGCCATCGCCACCTTTTCCACTTCTTACTTCTATAATTGCTCGATCTATAAACATATTTTTTTAAAATAAAACCACCTTAAAGCAGGTGGTTTTAAAATCATTAATTTAATTAGGCATTTGCCATTTCATAAACAGAAACGCGTTTTCTATTTTTGCCAACTCTTTCATATTTAACAATACCAGCTTTAGTAGCAAAAATTGTATCGTCTCCACCCTTTTTAGTATTAACACCAGGATAGATTTTTGTGCCGCGTTGTCTATAAATTATTGCCCCTGCTTTACAAAATTGACCATCGCTTCTTTTAGCACCGAGTCTACGACCAGCACTATCTCTTCCGTTTTTAGTACTACCAACACCTTTGTGGGAAGCGAAGAGTTGTAAATCAAGTTTAAATCTTAATTCCATATTCGTTCCATCCTTTCACTCAATAATAATTTTTAGATTTTTTGGATAGCTTTCTTCAATCGTTTTTAACTGAATATAAATAGTGTAGAATACGATTTGATCATCTTTAGAAATATTTTTATTCGCTAGAATCTCAAGATAGCCATCATCTTTAATTATTTTAAAATCATCGATATTTTTAATTGCATTTAACCCGCCAATAAGAATCGCACTAACTGCTGAACATACAATATCTTTTCCTTTATCTGCATAATTTGCATGTCCTTTTGAAGTTAAAGCATAAATCTTATCTGCATCTTTTTTAATTTTTATTTCGATCATTATGCATTGATACTTGTGACAGTTAAACAAGTATAAGGTTGACGATGACCGATGCTTCTGCGGTAATTAGTTTTTGCTTTGTATTTAAAAACATCAATTTTCTTGCCTAAGCCTTGTTTTTCAACTTTAGCAATGACTGTAGCACCTTCAACATAAGGATTGCCGGTTTTAATTGATTTATCAGCAACTAATAAAACTTTATCAAAAGTGAATTCTTTACCAGCTTCAACATCTAATTTTTCAACATAAATCTTTTGGCCGACTTCGACTTTTAATTGTTTGCCACCAGTTAAAATTATAGCGTACATATGTCTCCTCCTAAATTAATTAATTACTCGCTTTTAAGGTATCTAGAATATAGATTTTAAAACCTTTTCAATGCGGTTGTAGCTAATAAGAGTTACAACGTTAAAAATTTATCATAAAACTGAGTAAAATGCAAACAAATTATTCAAAAATTTGATTTAATTCCAAGTAAATTGGTATCCACCTGGTAGTTTAAAAACTGCTTCTTTACTTGTGAATAATTTATAAGCAACTATAGCTAATAAAGCAATTGACATAATAGCGATAACTGTAGCCAAAGTAATAGCTTCACCTACTTTTTCATTTAATTCATCATCAGTTAATAAAACCTTATTCATTTTAAAACCTCCTTTATATACAAGAACGTTTTAAAATTAAAAATTATCCCTATATTTTTTAATAGGGATAATTTTTTTATAATTTTGATAATTTTTCTAAAAGTATTTCTTTTTGTTCTAGATATTTTTGATATTTTTCTTTTTCTAGATCAACCTTTTCTTTTTTAGCTCTTGAAATAAACTTTTCATTATTTAATAAAGATTCGCTACGTTCAATCTCTTTACTAATTTCAGCAAGTTGTTTTCTTAATTTATCTTTTATTTCATCTTTATTTATATCATCTTTAACATAGATAATCGCTTTATCTAAAACAATTGAAGACAAATTGTCTAAATTATGATCGATAATCGTCAATGATTTAGCAAAGGTAAAACGGATAATATAAGGTGTTAAATTAGTAAGATCTTTTTCACTATTAATTAAAATTTCTAATTTTTCATTTGGTGATAAAGAATTATCTACCTTATAAGCTCTTATCTTTTCAATAATAGTTTTGGCTAAATAAATTAATGAATTATCAAATTCGATTTCTTTAGCTTCAGGATAAGATTCAAGCATAATCGAATCTAAATGCGTTGGTAAATTTAAATAAATTTCTTCACTAATAAATGGAGCAAATGGATAAATCATTAAAATAATATCTTTTAATGTTTTAACTAATGCATAATAAGTTGATTCTTTATTAAAGTTATTTTCTTCATTTAAGCTAACTTTACACATTTCTAAATAGAAATCACAAAAATCATCATAAACAAAGGAATGAAGAATTTGACAAGCGATTCCAAATTCATATTTTTCCATCGAATTGCCAACTTTTTTAATTGTTTCATTTAAACGAGAAATAATAAATTTATCCATATCATTTAACTCATTAAAAGAAACTTCTTTAAATTTATACTCACTAGGAAGATTCATTAAGATAAAGCGAGCGCTATTCCAAATCTTATTTAAATAAGCATTACTTGATTGAACTTTTTCTTCTACATAACGCATATCTAATCCTGGAGCGGCGGAGGTTGCCAAAAAATAACGTAAAGAGTCAGTGCCATATTTCTCAATAACTGCGACTGGATCAACCCCATTTCCTAAAGATTTTGACATCTTTCTTCCTAAAGAATCTCTTACCAAGCCATGAATTACTACATCTTTGAATGGAATTTGATTTGTAAAATGAAGAGACTGGAAAATCATACGTGCAACCCAGAAAAAGATAATATCATATCCGGTTACCATGCATGAAGTAGGGAAATAGCGTTTAAAATCATCAGTTTCTTTTGGCCAACCTAAAGTTGCAAAAGGCCACAATGCGCTTGAAAACCAGGTATCTAAGACATCTTCATCTTGATACCATTCATTTTCATTTCCTGGGCAAGTTTTCGAAACAACCATTTCATCGCTATTAACTTTATACCATACTGGAATACGATGACCCCACCATAATTGACGGGAAATACACCAATCATCTATATTATTTAACCAACGAGTTAATACATTAGCAAAACGCTCTGGATAAAATTTAATTTTTTCTTCGCTTTCTTGAACTTTTAAAACTCTTTCAGCTAATGGTTTCATTTTAACAAACCATTGCTTTGATAATATTGGTTCAACGATTGCATCACTTCTTTCACTATGCCCAACTTGGTGAGTTATTTCTTCAATTTTAATTAAATCGCCATTATGTTCAATATCTTTTAATAATTCTTCGCGGCATGTAAAACGATCCATATTCGCATATTTACCGCACTTTTCATTCATTGTGCCATCAACATTCATAATGACTGGATGCTCTAAATGATATCTTTGCCCGATAATAAAATCGTTTGGGTCGTGAGCTGGAGTACATTTCATAGCTCCAGTGCCGAATTCAATATCAACATATTCATCGGCAATAATTGGTAAAATATCGCCATTTGCTGGATTTATAACTTTTTTATTGATGCAATCTTTATAACGTTCATCATTAGGATTAACTACAATACAAGTATCACCAAACATTGTTTCTGGACGAGTTGTAGCGATTGTTAAATATTTATCTTTGTTATCTAAAAAACGATACTTAAAGTAATAGAAATGACCTTTATCCTCTTTATATACAATTTCAATATTGCTTAAAGCTGTTTTCATTTCAGGGTCATAATTGACAATTCTTTCTCCACGATAAATTAAACCTTCATCATATAAAGTTTTAAAAACTGTAAAAACAGCGTCTTTAAAACCATCATCCATAGTGAATCTTTCACGGCTATAATCAACCATGATTCCCATTTTTTCCCATTGAGAATGGATTATATCGCTTTTTTCTTCTTTCCACTTAAAAGCTTCTTTCATGAAAGCTTCACGGCCAATTTCAAAACGGTTTGTGCCTTCTTCTTTTAATTTAGCATCTACTTTTGCTTGAGTAGCAATACCAGCATGGTCAACTCCAGGAAGATATAAAACATCAAATCCTTTAGCTTTTTTATAACGAGCGATAATATCCTGAAAAGTATTATCAATTGCATGGCCAATATGTAAAACACCAGTTACATTAGGTGGAGGAATTACCATTGAAAAAGGGAGTTTAGAAGTATCTACTCCAGCTTTAAAATAACCTTTTTCTTTCCAGTTCTTAACTTTTCCTGCTTCAATTGCTTTGAAATCATAACGTTTATCTAACATATTATTTCCCCTTATAACCTATGCTTTGATTAATTTTTTCTTTTAAATTAGCGACACTTAATTTGTCATTAATCGAAACCATTAATAGATTGTCATAATTAATTTCGCCAAATCGATCTTCTAAATTCGTCTTTATCTTGGCTTTCATACTCATATTTAACTTATCACATTTAGTCATAACTATTAAATGAGGGTATTCATATGCCTGCATGAATTTATAAAATAAGTCATCATCGTCATTCGGTTTGCGGCGAGAATCTAATAAAAATATAATCAACTTTAAATTATCATTAGAATCAAAATATTTTTCGATAATATTATCATAAAAAACATAATCGCCATCTTTTCTAGCGCTAAATCCATAACCTGGAGCATCAACAAAATAGAAACTATCTTCGATTAAATAATAATTTAATAGGCGGGTATGACCAGGTTTAGAAGATGTATAAGCTAATTTTTTATTATTGGTTAAAGAATTAATTAATGAAGACTTACCAACATTAGATTTTCCGACAAAAAGCACCTCAATGAGTTTTTTTTGAGGTGCTTCTTTTAAAGAAGTAATAGATTTTATAAATTCAGCTTTTTTATAGAAATTAGTACTCATTTTAATTAATGTAAAGCAATTTTTAAAGCGTCGTCAACATTTTCCATATAAATAACGTTCAAGTTATTAGTTATTTCTTTAGGAAGTTCATTAATATTTTTCTTATTGCCTTTTGGAACGATAATTGTTTTAATTCCGCTTCTTAAAGCGGCTAAAGATTTCTCTCTTAATCCGCCGATAGGTAAAGCATTACCTCTTAAATTAACTTCACCAGTCATTGCAACTTCACTGCTAACTGGTTTAGAAGTTAAAGCTGAGATAATTGCAGTTGTAATCGCAACCCCAGCACTAGGTCCATCCTTAGGAACGGCTCCTTCTGGGACATGGATATGAATATCATTTTTAGAAAAGAAAGTAGGATCTATACCATATTTTGAGGCATTGGCTTTAATATAATCTAAAGCGATTGAGCAGCTTTCTTTCATAATATCGCCTAAGTTACCAGTTAAAATAAGTTTACCACTTCCGGCAAAATAATTTACCTCAATAGGTAAAATATCACCACCATATTGGGTATAAGCTAAACCAGTGACGATACCAATTTGGCTCTTCTTTTCTTTATCTGTTGGATCGAATATTTCAATTCCAAGCAATCTTTTAATATCTTTAATTCCAACTTTAACCTTTGTATTTAGTGAATCAGAATTAAGTTGTTCAACTATAATCTTACGAATGACTGTTCCAATTTTTCTAGATAATTCACGAACGCCAGCTTCACGAGTATATCTTTCAATAATATAATCAATAGCCTCTTTACTAAATTTAATTGAATTTTCATCAATTCCATTTAGTTTTGCTTCTTTTTTAATGAGGTGTTGTTCGGCAATCTTTTCTTTTTCAATTAAGGTATAAGAATCGATTGGAATAAGTTCTAATCGATCTCTAAGTGGTTCAGGAACATTTTCAAGATAATTACAAGTACAAATGAACATTACATTAGATAAATCATATTCAATCTCTAAATAATTATCTCTAAAATGACTATTTTGTTCAGGATCGAGAACTTCTAATAAAGCAGCACTTGGATCACCTTTAAATCCATCATGAGAAAGTTTATCGATTTCATCTAAACAGAATACAGGATTAGATGTTCCAGCTTTCTTTAAAAATGACATGATTCTACCAGGTTTTGAACCAACATATGTACGGCGATGCCCTCTAATTTCAGCCTCATCACTAATGCCACCTAATGAACATTTAACAAACTTTCTACCTAATGAACGAGCAATAGACATTGATAAAGAAGTTTTACCAGTGCCTGGTGGGCCATAAAAACATAAAACAGGAGCTTTTAAATTTCCATTAACCTTTTTAATTGCAAGATATTCGATAATACGGTCCTTAGCTTTTTCAAGACCATAATGATCTTCATCTAATGTTTTACGAGCTCTTTTTAAATCATCGTTATCTTCACTAAAATTATTATATGGAATAGCAAATAAAGTATCTAAATAATCTAAAATTAAAGAATATTCCAAAGTACCTTGAGGTAAATTCTTCATTCTTTTTAATTCATCGTGAACTTTATCAACTACTTCTTGAGGGTAATTTCCTTCTTTTAATTTCTTTTCATAATCATCATCGGTATTTTCACCTTCGCCAAGTTGTTGTTTAATAGCCTTCATTTTTTCACGAAGATAATATTCTTTTTGAGCTTTTTCACTTGTTTGACGAATACTATTTTGTAATTCTTCCTCAATATTTATTCTAATTTTAATTATTTCTAAATATTGAACTAATAATTTTAAGCGTTCATTAACGCTTTTAGCTTCTAATAATGTTTGTTTTTTATCTGTCTCGATTAAAATTTCATTTGAAAAAAGATAGCTTAAATCAGCACTATTTAAACCCACTTTAATTGAGTCATAGAATTTTTTTGGTTGTTTTCCAAAGAAATCTTCGATGTTATTGTTTTCAAAATATTTAATAATTTGATTAATGTAGGTAATTTCGACATTTGGATCACCAACTTCATCTTCGAAAAGTGTACCTTCTAAAAAGAAAGAACCATCTTCAAAAGTCAAATTATTAAAGCGATAACGATCTAATCCGTTTAATACTACTTTTGTCGCTTTCTTTTGATCAACCTTATATAAGATTTTACATAATGTTCCTACTTTATAAATATCATTTAAAGAAGAAATATTATTTAATGATATATCTACTTCTGAAACAACAAAAAGCAATGAATCGTAAAAATTAATACTTTGATCGATTGCTGCGACTGAAAAATCTCTTTCAGCAAAAAGATTCATTTCTTGTTTTGGAAAAACAACTGCCCCTCTAGTAATTAAAACAGGTAATTTAATTTTTTCAATTTTAGGCATCGATAATAAACCCTCCAAAATATTTAATTTGATAAATTAATTATTCGGATGTTGTTTCGTTATTATCTTTTGTTGCTTCTTCTTTGTTTTCGTTATTAGTTTTACTATCTTCTTTAGTTTCTTCTTTAAGTGAAGAATCTTCTAAATTATTGACCCTAATAAATCTTTCAATTTTTTGATTGTAAAGATTATTAATGATTCCTTGTTCATTTACTGAAAGTGCTTTTTTAACGTCTTCGACTTTCATATTATATTGCTTAGCAACATTTGAATAATAATTTTCAACATCATTACGAGTAATTGTTAAGTGTTCAACTTGACCAATTTTATTTAAAACTAACATTTGTTTTAAATTTGTCAAAGCGTTTTCTTTAA
The DNA here is from genome assembly GCA_949290725.1 of uncultured bacterium. Taxonomy (GTDB): domain Bacteria; phylum Bacillota_I; class Bacilli_A; order RFN20; family CAG-826; genus Onthovivens. The sequence continues at coordinate 3,092 of CASEST010000030.1, read as the reverse complement.
ATTGTTCATTTAAGGAATTGTCGTCATTTCCAGTGATTTCTTTATATTGTTCAAAAGTTAAACCATTTTGAGTGATTTGAGAAATTAAGTTCTCTTTAATTTCGTTAGCGTGTCTTTCGATCAATTTCTCTGGAATTTCTAATGTCGCATTATTAATGATTGTATTTAATAATTCGCTGAATTGTTTTTGTTTAGCTTCGTTATTTTTTCTATTAGCTAATTCTTTTTCTTTAAAAAGTTTTAAATCAGCAACATTATTAACACCTTCAATAGCTAATTCTTTAACAAATTCATCATTTAATTCAGGAACTTTTTTAGTTTTGATTTCGTGAACCATACAGACAAATTTTGCTTCCTTACCAGCTAAATCTTTAATATATTGTTCTGGGAATGTGACGATAATATCTTTTTTACTTTCTGCAGTAACGCCGACCAATTGTTCTTCAAAGCCCGGAATGAATTGATTGCTTCCAAGAACGAGTGAATAATTATCAGCGCTTCCGCCATCAAATTCTTTATTGTTAATATATCCTTTGAAATCAAAGACAACAGTATCGCCCATTGCTGCAGCGCCATCTTTTAAAACTAATTCTGCACTATCATTTAAAACTTGATTAATTGCTTCTTCAACTTCTTTTTCACTTACTTTAACTTCATCAAGTGGTACTTTGATATCTTTATATTGACCTAAATTAACTTCTGGTTCATTAAAAATTTTAAAAGTTAATTCGATTTCTTTATCATCAAATTTAGTAACATTAACTTCAGGTTGAGCGATTGGTCTTAATGAATGTTCTTTTAAAACTGCTTGATAAGCAGGATTGATTGATTCATTAATTGTTTGATTTGCTAAATCGACTGGTGAAATATGTTCCTTAGCAAGTTCAATAGGTGCTTTACCTTTTCTAAATCCTTTAACATTGACTTTACTAGCTAAATTTTTTAAAGCTTTATCATTAGCTTTTTTTAATTCCTCATCTTTGACGACGTATTTTACTTCAAATTCGGAATTACCAATTTTCTTTAATTCTGACATAAATGTAAAATTCTCCTTAAAATATTCGTTAAAATTATATACTAACTTAAAAAGTTAGTAAAATTATTTTACCTAAAAGCGTCACGAAAAAAGTTTATCATAAATTAAGTATTAAATTAACTATTTTTTAGGTATTTTTCAATAAATTCCTTATTTAAAGATAAGGTTTCAATAAATTGGTCTTCTTCAATTTTTATTAAACAAATTTTATATATTTCTTTTATTGATATATATAATAGCGAATCAAGCTCATCTATTTGATAAAAATCTGGCAAATAATCGAGAATTTTTTCAAAGAATATATCAATAATATCATTAATTAAATTTATATTCTTTTCTTCTCTTTTAAATCTTAAAATTAGTCGATTAACTCTCGCTTCATATAAACGATATTTAATTTGATAGTCTTTTGGATTTAAGAAATAAAATTTATTATTTTTTATAAAAGAAATATCCTTATCAAAGCCAGTCAAAAATAAATTGATTAACAATAATGATTTAGCTTGGTCAAACTCTTTTCGATTAATGAAAGCTTCATAAAATAAAACACCAAAACTAGAAAACTTATCCGAATAATTTTTATGAATATAATCGATAGCTTTGATTACATCTTCAACATTTTTGCTATTTAAATCATCAACATAATTAATATTTTTTTCATCGCTTTTTTTAGTTTGAGCTTTAAATTTATTGAAATTTTCATCTAAAGAATTAATAAATTCTTCAACCGTTTGATTTTGATATGGCAAATTTCTAATACGTTCAAATTCATGATTGATTAAATATTTGTTATCTAAAATGGCTAAAATTAATAATAAATAGTTCATCGAAGCAAGAAAATTTGTTTTTTCAATTATTGTTTCTTTACTTTTATAAAACTCATAAGCTTCAGCAATTCTTTCTAAAGATATAAATGAAGATAAGCAATATAAAATATGATCATAACGATTTGAAGACTGATAATTTTCAATAATTTCTTCAAATTTCATATTTTCATATAATTCCTTAATTTCCATAATGGCTCCTTAATTTATTAAATAATGTTATAGCAACCTCATCAGGAAGAAATTGTTTGAATTCTTCTAAGGAAGCTTTTTTTAAATCTTCAATTGTTGGAAATTGTTTAATCAATAACTCTTTCCTTTTTTCTCCAATTCCTTTTATCTCATCAAAAATTGAATTATACATCGATTTACCTCTTTTTTTAATATGGGTACTAATCGCATAACGGTGTACACTATCTTGCATTTTAGTTAATAAAATGAATAAATCTTTATCATTAAGCTCGATTTCTTTTAAAGAAGAAGACATTAAAGCACGTGTGTGATGGCGATCATCTTTCACTAAACCAGCTAATGGTATATTAATTTCTAATTTATTTAAGACTTCTTTTGCTGCTTCAATTTGAGTTAATCCACCATCAACAATAATTAAGTCTGGGAAGGTTTGTTTTTCTTCTTTCAATCTTAAATAACGACGATATATCACTTCTTTCATTGACGAGGTATCGTCTTTTTTATTAAATGATTGAATATTAAATTTACGATTCATCTTTTTGTTTTCTTCGCCATTAATATAAGCAACCATCGCTCCAATTGCACTACTTCCTTGAAGATGAGAATTATCGAAAAGTTCGATATAATAAGGCGTATTGATATTTAATAGTTTTCCTAACTTAATTAATAGCTCATCGTTGCTTTTCTTATTTTTTGAGATTTGAAGATATTGCGAAAAATAATCTTTTGCATTTTGTGTTGCTAAATTAATAATCTCTAAATTTTTACCTTGTTTTGGTTTAATAAAGTTTGCATTAAGATATTTTTTTAAATTATCAATAATCTCATCATTCGACAAAAAAATCTCTTTTGGTAAAGTATTTAACGAATAATATTGAATTAAAATATCAGCAATAAATTCATTTAATTCGCCAATTATTTCATAAAAGAATTTCTTTTTAGCAATCAATAGACCGTTACGATAAATTAAAATAGCTATGCAGACATAATTATTATTCGTATAAAAGCCTATAAAATCGCGATTAATTCGGTCAATAAAT
>CASEST010000029.1 GCA_949290725.1 uncultured bacterium | reverse complement strand
GATACTTGGATTTTTAATGGTACAGTTTTAGAAAATATTACTTATGCTAAGAAAGATGCTACAAAGGATGAAGTAAAAGAGGCATGTATCAAAGCTAATTGTCTTGATTTTATTTCTCGTTTACCAAAGGGCTTTGATACTTGTATCAGCGATGATTCTGGTTTATCTCAAGGCCAAAAACAATTAATTTCAATTGCAAGAGTAATGTTAGTTAATCCGGATATAATGATTCTTGATGAAGCTACTTCAAATATTGATACCCGTACAGAAATGAAAATCTCTTCAGCTTTTAAAGAATTAAGCAAAGGTAAAACAGCCTTTATTATTGCTCATAGATTAAATACTATTGTAAATAGTGATAAAATTATAGTTATTAAAGATGGAAAGATAATAGAAAGCGGTAAACATAAAGAATTATTAGATAAAAAAGGCTTTTATTATGAATTATTTAATGCTCAATTTTCGAATTAATTGAGCATTTTTATAGATATTTTTATCTAGAATTTGTATAATTTTAACGTTTATATTTATGTAGGAAATAGGAAAAGAAAAATGAAACGTGTATTTGAAAAAGAATTTTTTGGAAAAAGATTAATTGTTGAAACTGGCGAAATTGCTAAACAAGCTGATGGTGCTATTTTTACTAGATTTAATGATACTGTTGTCTTATCAACTGCTTGCTGTAGTGACGAGCCAAAAGAAGGAGATTTCTTCCCTTTAACTGTTACTTATGAAGAAAAACAATATGCTATTGGAAGAATTCCTGGTGGTTTTTTAAGAAGAGAAGGAAGACCAGGCGAGCATGCCACTTTAACTGCTAGATTAATTGATCGACCAATTCGTCCAATGTTTAGCGAAGGCTTTAGAAATGAAGTCCAAATTATTAATACTGTAATGAGTGTTGATTTAGATTCAACTCCTGAAATGACTGCTATGTTTGGCTCATCTTTAGCTTTAGGAATTTCTGATATTCCATTTGATGGTCCTATTGCTGGAGTCTATGTTGGAAGAGTTAATGGAAAATTAATTATTAATCCAACTGTTGAAGAAAGAGAAAATAGCGATTTGAATCTTGCTGTTGCTGGTACAAGCGAAGCTATTAATATGGTCGAAGCTGGAGCAAATGAATTAAGCGAAGAAGAGATGCTAGATGCTTTAATGTTTGGACATGAAGCGGTAAAAATTCTTTGTGAATTCCAAAAGGAAATCATTAAAGAAATCGGAAAGCCAAAAAGAGAAGTCTCTTTATATACACCAGATGCGACAATTAAAGAAGATATTTATAATCGCGTCGGCGAAAGAATGGTTAAAGCGATTTCTATTTTTGATAAATTGGAAAGACAAAATGCAATTGATGCTTTAAAAAATGAAATTATTGACGATTATGATAATCGTGATTATAAAAAAGAAAAAGATCATAAAATGACCATGTTAATGGTAAATGATATTTTAGAAGGTATGGTCGCTAACGAAGTTCGACGCTTGATTACCGAAGAAAAAATTAGACCTGATGGTAGAAAAATTGATGAAATTAGACCATTGAGTGCTAAAATTGATCTTCTACCTCGTGTTCATGGCTCTGCTATGTTTACAAGAGGACAAACTCAAGTCATTTCAACATGTACATTAGGTATTAAAGAAGATGAACAAATTTTAGAAAGTTTATCACCTGAAGACAGCAAAAGATGGATGCACCATTATAATTTCCCACCTTTCTCAGTTGGCGAAATTGGTCGTACTGGTACTCCAGGACGTCGTGAAATTGGCCACGGTGCTTTAGGAGAAAGAGCTTTATCTTACGTTCTTCCTAGTGAAGAAGAATTCCCATATACCATAAGATGTGTCGCTGAAGTTTGTGAATCTAATGGATCTTCATCTCAAGCTTCAATTTGCGCTTCTTGTATGGCTTTAATGGCTGCTGGCGTTCCAATTAAGAGTATGGTTAGTGGAATTGCCATGGGTTTAATTACTTCTGGTCCATTAGATGGAAATCACCCATATACAATTTTGACTGATATTCAAGGTCTTGAAGACCATTTTGGCGACATGGATTTTAAGGTCGCTGGTACTGAGAACGGTATCACTGCTTTACAAATGGATATTAAAATTAAAGGCGTTACAAGAGAAATTCTTCACGATGCTTTAATGCAAGCTAATAAAGCTAGAGCGGAAATTAGAGGTGTAATGGCTCAAGCTATTAGCGAACCTAGAAAAGAACTTTCTAAATGGGCTCCAAAATTTGCTTCATTCTATATTGATAAAGATAAGATTAGAGAGGTTATTGGAACTGGCGGAAAAGTCATCAATGAAATTATTGAAGAATGCGATAAGGTTAAAATTGATATTAATGATGACGGTAAAGTTTCCATATATCATATGAACCAAGATATGATTTTAAAGGCTAAAGAGACCATCTTAAATATTGCAAGAGTAGTAGAAATTGGCGACGAATTCGAAGGGGTTGTAACTCGTGTTGAAGAATTTGGAGCTTTTGTTTCTTTATTTGGCGATAAAGAAGGCTTATGCCATGTATCAAAATTAGCAAATTCTTATGTCAAAGATGCTCATGATGTCGTTCGTGTTGGTGAAACTTTAAAAGTCAAAGTTATTGGAATTGATGAAAAAGGAAAGATTTCGTTATCCCATAAAGAATTTGCACCTAAAAATGAAAATAACGAAAAGAATAACGAAAATAAAATTGAAGATAAAAAGAGAAGATTTTTTAGGAAATAATAATGAAATATTTAATAGCTAGCGATTTACATGGGGCTAAATCATCAGCAGAAAAAATTTTAGAATTAAATCATAAGTATAATTTTGAAACAATATATTTATTAGGAGATATTAATTATAATGGTGCTCGTAATGTCCCGCCTATTGATTATTCTCCTATCGATGTAACTGCATTGTTAAATAAAATTAAAGAAAAGATAGTCTTTATTCGTGGAAATTGTGATTCTCGAGTCGATGAATTTGTCTTTAATAAAAAATTCCAAGATCTTCTAAAAATAAAAAAGGGCAAATATAGATTTATTTTTACACATGGTGATTTATTCAACAAAGATAGTTATAAAATAAGAAAGAATACAGTTTTTTTATATGGTCATACTCATATTTTTGAAATGAGTAATCGCGATCATAATTCTTATATTATTAATCCAGGAAGTATTTCTATTCCGAAAAATAATAACCCTCGTACTTATATGATTTTTGATGATGAGAGTTTTAGCTTTTCTTTATTTCATTTTAACGATAATTTAATTGACACTTTAACTATTAAAAAATTAATATAAAAATATAACTTTTTAAATACGGAGAAAATTAATGGATAGAATAAAAGTTTTAGCATTGGGCGGATTGGATGAAGAT
>CASEST010000028.1 GCA_949290725.1 uncultured bacterium | reverse complement strand
ATTATTTAAAACTTCTTTAATACCGACCATTATTGATGAGTCGCTCTCTTTTAAAGCATGCATCGGATCAACATCCATTGCTAAAACGGTTTTAGAAGGAACAATCTTGACGTTTTTCATCCCTTCTAAATCTTTTAACTCTTCAATATTGCCTACACAAATCAAAGTAGTGTCATTGATTTCATTTAAGAAAGTTTTAACGGCTTCAACAGTAACTTTGCTACCATTATCGCCACCCATCATATCAACAACTATATTCATAAATTATTCCACTCCCACTAAGAATGAATAAACAGGTTGCCCACCTTTACGAAGATCTAAATCTAAATAAGTGTAGTCACTTTCAAATCTCTCTTTAATTTCATTTTCGGTTGCTTCATCGACATCGCTTCCGGTTAAAATAGTTACAACCGCACTATCTTCATCAACTAATTTTTCTAATAAAGCAAATAAAGCGTCAATTTTTTCTTTATGGCAAGAAATGATATCTTTAGATTCGCGAATAGCCATAAAATCGTCTTTTTTAACTTTGACACCATTTATTTCGCTATCTTTAATAGCAAAAGTTACAGCACCAGATTTAACAGTTGAAATAGCATCATTTAAATTAGCAGTGTTAGTTTCTTCATCTAAATCAGGGTTAAAATTCATCGCACTAACAACACCTTGCATAATAGTTTTAGTAGGAATAACAATAACATTAATTTTTCCTTCTAAAACTTCTTTAGCTTGATTAGCGGCTAAAATAATATTTCCATTATTTGGGAAAATATAAACAATGTCCGAATTAACATTTTCAATAGCGCTTAAAAAATCATTAGTTGAAGGATTCATGGTTTGGCCACCGCTAACAATCTCATCAACTCCAATTTCTTTAAATAAATTATCAACTCCTTCACCAGTTGAAGTAGCAATCAATGAATATTTCTTTTTTTCTTTCTTTTTAGCATTTAATTTTGGGGCAGCTAAAGGAGCTTTCTTTAATTCACTTGCTGCCATATGAACACCAGTTTTATTCTCTTCATTAAATAGTATTTCATGATGTTGTTCAGTCATATTTTCACATTTTAATTTAACAAATTCACCAAATTGTTGGGCGTAGTTAAAAATATCGCCAGGTTTTAAGGTGTGAACATGAACTTTAACAATATCATCGTCTTGAACGACTACTAAAGAGTTTCCATGGGAAGATAGAACATTTGTAAATCTATTTTTATTAAAAGACTTTTTAAGATTATCTGGACCTAAACGCATAATAAATTCGGTACAATAACCAAATTCTTCTTCATCAAATTGCGTTTGAGCTTGACTATTTTGACTTAAATCTAAAGCGCTTGCCTCATGTCTTTCAATGAAACTACCTTCTAAACAGGAATACATTCCATCTAGAATTTTACATAAACCAGCTCCGCCGCTATCAACAACACCAACCTCTTTTAAGACAGGTAATAAATTAGGGGTTCTTTCTAATGATTGATGAGCCTCATCAACTAAAATTTTAAAAGCATCCTCAATCGACATCTTTGCTTTAACTTCTTTATTTAATTTAGCACTGGCTTCACGAATAACAGTTAAAATCGTTCCTTCAACTGGCTTAATAACCGCTTTATAAGCAACTTTAGTACCACTATCAAAAGCTTCAGCCAAACCTAATGAATCGATCTCTTTTTTATCAATCATTCCATCAGCGATTCCTCTAAAGATTTGCGAAGTAATAACCCCACTATTGCCTCTAGCGCCCATTAATAAGCCTTTAGAAAATGTTTTAGCAATTAAATAAATATCGCTATCATTACGTGAACTAACTTCCTTCGAACCGCTCGACATAGTTAAGTTCATATTCATTCCAGTATCTCCATCAGGAACAGGAAAAACATTTAAAGCATCAACTTCTGGATATGAATTATATAAATTATTAGCGCCGCTAATAATCATTTGTTTAAATAACTGACCATCTATAGTTTTCATTTCATTTAACTCCTAAAAAAGCTTAAAGTACCTTTAAGTCTTCGATATAAACGTTAATCTTTTTAAAAATATCACCATATTGTTTCATTAAAAAATAAGATAAACGTTTGGATATTTCATTAATAATCTCACTTATTTTAAGTCCATATGCTAAGACAACATGGACATCAACAATATATTTATAACCGCTAGGAATAATTTCGATTCCTTGGAGATAATTATCTCTTTTTAAATATAACAAAGAGGTGATTGTAGATTTTTTATCAACTAAACCAACAACCCCATAACTTTCCGCAATAATATCACCGATAAAAGTGGCTAATTCATTTTTATCAATAATTTGTTTTGTAGATGTACTACTTTTACTACTCTTTTTAATCTCACTCATAAACGTATATTAATTTCTTAATAATTATATCATAATTATTATATACATAATAATAATTAATTCGTCTCTAAATTGTCGATATTAATAAAAAAAGCTTAGATAACTCTCAGCTTTTAATTAGCCCAGCGACTTGCTATTCTTGCCCTTGGGGCTACCTTCGCCATCGTAGTGCTTAACTTCTCTGTTCGGGAT
>CASEST010000027.1 GCA_949290725.1 uncultured bacterium | reverse complement strand
TTATACAACAAAGATAAAACTTTTTTGAGATTAATTTTTATAAAAATTTATAAGTAATTAAATCAATAAAAATTTAGCATCAGTCCTTTTTTTAAAGCAAACTTTTTTTGATATAATACTTAAAAACTCTAAACATATTTTATATAATATACAATGTATTTCTGGAGGAAAATTATAATGTCTAAAGTTATGTCAGTAAACTGTGGGTCAAGCAGTTTGAAATTCAAATTATACGAAATGCCTGAAGAAAAAGTCATTACTTCTGGTATCGTTGAAAGAATTGGTCATGATGATGCTATTTTTACAATTAAATTAAACGGTGAAAAAATAAGAAAAATTTTGCCTGTAAAAGATCATGGCGTCGCAGTTCAAATTGTCATGGACGCACTTTTAGAAAATAAGATTTTAAATTCATTAGATGAAATTAAGGCTACAGGACATAGAGTCGTTCAAGGTGGTCCTTATTTCCATCATTCAGAATTATTTAATGAAGATACATATAAAAAAATTGAGTCATTAATTCCACTTGCACCTTTACATAATAAAGCCCATTTAACCGGATATAATGCTTTTAAAAAGGTTTTGCCAAACACTCCTGCTGTCGCAGTTTTTGACACCGCTTTCCATCAAACGATGTTACCAGAAGATTATTCTTATCCAATTAAAAAAGAATATGCTGAGAAATATATGATTAGAAGATATGGTGCTCATGGTACTTCTCATAAATATCTTTGTGAAATTGGAGAATCATATTTAGATGGTGATGACAAAAGAATGATTATCTGCCATCTAGGTAGTGGTGCTTCTATTACCGCTACTCATAATGGTAAATGTGTTGCTACTAGTATGGGCTTAACTCCATTAGGCGGAATTATGATGAATACTAGAACTGGTGATATGGATCCTTCGGTCTATTACCAAATTCAAAAAATGAGCGGAAAAGATTCCGAAACAATTTTCCAAGAATTTAATAAAGAGAGCGGATTATATGGCATGTCTGGCACTTCAAATGATTCAAGAGACGTTGAAGAGGCTGCTTTAAATGGCAATAAAGATGCTCAATTAGCATTAGATTTATGGTCCAGAAGAATCGCTGATTTTATCGGCCAATATTATGTAAGATTAGGCAGAGTAGACATGATTATTTTCTCAGCTGGAATCGGAGAAAATTCTCCTGAATCTCGTGAATGGATTTTAAATAGAGTTAAAGAAGCTTTACATATTGATATCGATTGGGAAAAGAATAAAGTTAGAGGTCAAATCGAAACAATTTCTTCCCCAAAAAGTTCTGTAAAGGTTATGGTCATTCCTACTGATGAAGAAGTCATGATTGCTCGTGATGCCTATAAAGCAATTAAGGAGTAGTTATTAATGATTAATCAGATAATCAAAGAAAACGGACAACAATATATTAACGAATATAAAGAAATTTTAGAAAAAATTAAGAAATATAATAAGATTGCTATCTTTAGACATATCAAGCCTGATTTCGATGCATTAGGCACTCAATTCGGCCTTGCTACATGGATTAAGGATAATTTTAAAGATAAAGATGTTAAATGCTTAGGAGATAACCATGTAACATTTACACCAAGCGGTTTATTTCCTGAGACCGATAAATTAAATGAGTCATGGTATAATGATGATTTTTTAGCAATTATTGTTGATGTCGGCGATTTTAAAAGAATTGCTGACCCACATTTCCAAAGAGCGAAAGAAACAATTAAATTAGATCATCATCCAGCAACAGATTCTGGATACACAATATCAGTGGTTCGTGAAGACTTCGCTGCTGCTAGTGAATTAGTCGTTAATATGCTAATTAATTTTGGAGAAAGTTATGAATTTTCATCTCTTTCGGCACATTATTTTTATATCGCTTTAGCAGGTGATAGCGGCAGATTCTTATATGATTCTACTACTACTCATACATTTGAAATCGCTTCATTTCTTTTATCAAGAAAAATAAATATTCTTAATATTTATGAAAAAATGTATGAAAAAGATCTTTCTGATTTAGATGTTCAAAAATTTATTTTAAATAATTATAAAATAAGTAAAAAAGGAACAGCTTATTATGTTTTAACTCAAAAAGACCTTGATGAATTGCATCTAGCAAGCGAACAAGGTAAGGATCATGTTAATTTATTCTCCTCATTTAAAGGAGTAAATATTTGGTGTTCAATAACCGAGGATATCACTGAACCATGTTTTAGAATTTCACTTCGTTCGAGATATTATGATGTTGGTACTTTAGCTACAAAATTTAAAGGTGGTGGTCACCGTTTAGCAAGCGGCGCTCAAATTGAAGATTTATCTAAATTAGATGAATTTATTGAAGCTTGTGACAAGTTAATTGAAGAAACAAATTTATAAAATGAATTTTATTCCATTAAATATTTATAGCGGCTATTCTTTTTTTAAATCCTCAATTCGAATTGAGGATTTAGTTTTAGAAGCGAAAAAAAGAGGATATAAATATTTAGGAATAGCTGATATTAACAATTTATATTCTTATCCTTTATTTAATAAGACGTGTTTAAAAAATGGTATAGTCCCAATTTTTGGTTTAACAACCTTAATTAACGATGAATATTTATTTTCTT
>CASEST010000026.1 GCA_949290725.1 uncultured bacterium | reverse complement strand
GCATTATTATATGCTTTTTCAACTGGATATTTAGCTTCATTTTTATCCATTTTCGAATTGATAATTTCATCTTCATCTAGATTTAATTTATCAAGCATTTGATAGCAATAAACCAAAACATCGGCTAATTCTTCTTTTACATGGATTAAATTATAATCATCTTCATTCCATTGAAAACACTCTAGAAGTTCGTTTGCTTCAATACTTATTGATTTAGCAAGATTAGCAGGGCTATGAAATTGATCCCAGTTGCGGTCTGAAATAAATTTCCTTATTCTTTCTTTTGTTTCTATCTTCATACATTAACCTCTTTTTAAATGTAATAAGCAAACAGTTTCCACGTGAAATGTTCTAGGAAACATGTCAACAAAATCTATACTTTTAACATCATAATTATTTTTTAATAAAGCCAAATCACGAGATAAAGTACCTACATCACAAGAAATATAAACAATTTTTTTCGGATGGGAATTAATCAATTCCTTAATAAATTTTTTATCCAATCCCTTTCTAGGCGGATCTACAAATATGCAATCAAAAGCTTTCTTCAAAACAACATCTTTAGCATCAGCAACTTTAAAATTAATATTTGAAATGCCGTTTAATTTAGCATTTTCATTAGCGTCTTTTATTGCTTCTTTTACAATCTCAACTCCAAATACAGATTTTGCATACTTAGAGGCAATTAAACCAATCGTTCCAATTCCACAATATGCATCTAATACTTCATCATTCTTAGTTAAAGATGCTTTACTAATAGCTAATGAATATAGTTTTTCACATTGATCATGGTTAACTTGATAAAAAGATTTAGAAGAAATTTTAAAATTAACTCCTAGTAAGTTGTCAATAATATAACCTTTACCATAAGCAACTTCTTCTTTTTCTCCTAAAATTACATTAGTTTTTCTTTCATTATAATTATAAACTACAGTTGTAATCTCTGGGTTTAATTTGACTAATTCCTTAACGAATTGGCTTTTATTTTTAAATGATTTTTCGTTAACAACTAAAACAACCATTATTTCATTGCTAACCTTGCCAACTCGAATCAAAACATGACGTAAAATACCGCTTTTTTCATCTTCATCGTATGCTTTGATCTTCATCGATAACATTAGATTTCTAATATTTTTTAAAATCGAAACATGTTCTTTTGATTCGATAACACACTCTGTTATTGGAACAATATCATGTGATTTAAAACGATAAAAACCATAAATCAATCTATTTTGTTTGTCATAGCCAAAAGGGACCTGAATTTTATTTCGATAATAATATGGCTCTTCCATTCCAATAATTGTTAGATTATCGACCTTAATTTTAGCAATATTTTTTAAAGTATTAACCGCAATTTTCTTTTTATATTCTAGTTCTTTTTGGTAATCTAGATTTTGAAATGAACAACCTCCACAAGCTGTAGCACAACCGCATTTAGGAGTGATACGATGCTTTGAAAACTTAGTAATTCTTTTTATTTCAGCTACATCAAAATCTTTTTTATGATATTTAATCAAAACATCTGCTTCTTCATCGATTAATAAAGAAGGCACAAAGTAAGTGCGATTATTTGAATCTTTGGCTAACCCTTGTCCGTCAAAGGTAAAATCAATACATTTTACGTGAATTAAATCATTTTTCATTATTTATTAGTCATTAAGTTTTTAATATATTCTACTTCTTTATTCACATCTAGTCTTGGGAATAAGATAGCAATTTTTTCTACTTTTTTATTATTTAATAAATTTTCATCTTTTAAATTATTAAAATCAGCTTCTGAATCATTTAAATTTAAAGCTTTATAAACTTCACCAACTTTATCAACTAAAATTGGTTCTAAAAGTTTAGTTGAAACAAATAAAACTCTAGCTAGATGTGCCATAACTGATTTTAAATTCTCTAATTTGCTTTCATCTTTAGCTAAGATCCATGGACTAGTTTCTTCTATATATTTATTAGCACGAGAAATTAAATTCATTACATCGATAAAGCCTTCAGTAATCTTTAAATCGTCTAACTCATTTATATATTTATCAATTGTTAAAGAAATTAAAGAATCAATCTCATTATCTTCATTATTTATATTTTTTAAATAAGCAGGGATATTTCCATCAAAATATTTAACAATCATCGAAATTGTACGTGAAACTAAATTTCCATAATTATTAACTAAATCAGCATTAATTCTTTCAACAAATTGCTCAGGAGTAAATTGTCCATCATTTCCAAATACTATTTCACGTGCTAAATAATATCTAACCGCATCAACTCCATAACGTTCAATTAATGGATAAGGAGAGATTACATTCCCCTTAGATTTAGACATTTTCCCATCTTTCATCATAATTAAACCATGTACAAAAACACGGTCAGGATGTCTTAAATTCATCGCTGATAAAAATTCTGGCCAATAAATAGTATGAAAACGAGTAATATCCGCTCCTATAACATGAATTATTTCCGACTCTTCGCTCTCCCAAAACTTTTTAAATAAACTATTATCTTCTTCAAGATAATTTAAAGCAGATACATAATTAAATAATGCATCTACCCAAACATAAGAAACATGTTTTTCATATTCTTTAATTGGTACTCCCCAAGAAAACGAAGTACGTGATACACATAAATCATCTAATCCAGGTTTAATAAAATTATTAATCATTTCGTTTTTTCGACCTAACGGATAGATGCTTTTATCCTTATCAAAAAATTCTTTTAATTGTGGTAAGTATTTTTGTGTTTTAAAAAATAAACAAGATTCTTTTTCTCGCACAACTTCCCTTCCACAATCAGGGCAGATATGGTTTTCTCCAACTTGTGTATCAGTCCAGAACGATTCACAAGGAATACAATACCATCCTTCATAATTCCCTAAATATACATCATCATTTTTAATAAAATTAGAAAAAACGTTTTGGATAACCTTAATATGTTTTGGATCAGTAGTTCGAATAAATTCATCGTTACTTATCTTTAAAACTCTCCATAAATCTTTGAATTTAGCGACAATTTGATCGACATATTCTTGTGGAGAAAGATTAGCTAATTTAGCATTCTTTTCAATTTTTAAACCATGTTCATCAGTACCAGTTAAAAAGAATACTTCATTATGTTTCATTCTTTTATAACGAGCGAAAATATCGCATAAAGTTGTACAATAAGCATGCCCAATATGAGCATTTCCAGATGGATAATAAATTGGTGTGGTAATATAAAATCTTTTCTTTTCCATATTAAAAACTCCATTTAATAACTACGCAAAAAAATAATATCATTTTTCTTTAAAATTATTAATTAAAAAGAAAAAAAGTTAGATAGTATATTATAAATTATCCCTTTAATAAGCTACGCCTTAATTAAATTTTATAATAAAAAATTGTCTTTCCTTCAAAATAATATTAATTGAAATCTTAAAATCGCATTATATATTTAATTACGAAATTATTAAAATACCTAAAAAGTTCTTAGTCATTTATTTTTAATTTCTTGCTTTAAAATTATAAATAGGTTTAATTATCTTAATGATATCAACTGTTTCTTTAATATTATCGATAATATCATCAATAGATTTATAGGCAAAAGGCGATTCATCTAATGTTCCTTGACAAACTGAAGTTGTATATATTCCTTTCATCGATTCTTCAAACTTTTCTAAAGGTATAGTTTCAATAGCTTTAGTCCTCGATAAAATTCTTCCTGCACCATAAGGAGCACTATAATTATAATCTTTATCTTCTTTACCTAGCGCTAAAATAGAGCCATCACGCATGTTGATTGGAATAACTAATCTTTCATTTTTATAGGCACTAATAGCACCTTTTCTTAAAATTTTATCTTTAAAATTGATATAGTTATGAATCGATTCAAATTTATCTAAAGAATCGTAATCTAGATTAAATACCTCACTAACAATTTTTCTACCAATCAAATCTCTATTTATAGAAGCGAACTCTTGAGTTAATTCCATATCATGTAGATAATCAGAAAAGTCTTCACCTTCTAAATAAGTTAATTGGTCAGGAATATCTTTTATTTCGTCAAATTCTTTATCAAGGTTTTTTAAAACTAAGGCAATTTCTTTTGCTCTACCTTCTTCTTTCAACTTATTAATAGCGGAAATTCTTTTATCGTTATAAGCTGCAACAACCGTTTGATGTTTGTTGATAGCTTTATTTTGATAATAAGTAGCAACCTGTGTCCCAAGATTTCTTGAACCAGTATGAATTAATAAATAAACATTATCTTCATCATCTTTATCTAATTCAATAAAATGATTTCCGCCACCTAAAGAGCACAATGATCTTTCCAAACGATCAACATCTTCTAAAAAGTTATAACATTTAAGATTATGAATTATTTTATCTTCATCTAATACTTTATTTTGATTTACACCAATACCATGAGGAATGGAATTATAAATAAATTTATCAAGTTTATTAAAATCAAGATTAATATTATTAATATTTCCTAAATTTATTACTTTAATTCCGCATCCAATATCAACACCAACTAAATTTGGTACAATTTTATCTTTAATGGTCATAGTTGTGCCAATAACGCAGCCTTTCCCCTTATGACAATCCGGCATAATTCTAATATCTAAATCTTTAATGAAACTTTGATTAAGTAAAAGCTTTATTTGTTCTCTTGTTTCATCATCAATAACACTAGCAAATACCTTTGCTTTATTAAATTTTCCAATAATTTCTTCCATATTTACTTAAATTATGCCTCCTATTAATAAAATAATTGATGTTCATAATTAAATAAATATTTAAATAAGTCTTAAAAATTAATTAGTGACAATATATAGTCACATTTTAAATGATTAGTGATATAGAAATAACGTTTCTTAAAGAAAAATAATAGGAAATTAGATATGAAAAATTATCGTTTAAATAGTAATAAAATTTATAAATTAATTAATTTTTAATAAATATATAAAAAAGATTCAATCCACTTTAAGGATTGAATCTTATAATTACTTTTTAAATCCGTATTTTTTATTGAATTTATCAACTCTACCATCAGCTTGAGTAAATCTTTGTTTACCAGTATAGAATGGATGGCAATTTGAACAAGTATCAACTCTAATTTCACTACTCATTGATTCTGTTTCAAATGTATTACCACAAGAAACACAAGTTACTTTACATTTTTGATACTTTGGATGAATTCCTTCTTTCATATTCTTACTCCTTCCGCCTTGAACTACTTTTCTTTGTTCAAAGAAAGCATGTAGAAAGATTATATATAAATGAAAAAGAGATTTCAATATTTATTAATGAGATAAAATCTTAAAAATTAGAAAAACTCTTCTAATAGCGAATAATCATTATAAATATAAGCTTTATAAAGTGCAGCAATAAGCTTTAAAGGGTTCTCTATTTTATAAGCTGAAACAATATTTAATGAGAATTCATAAACTTTGAAGGCTTCCCAACCATCTTCTTCATCATTTAAGAAATTAAAGATCACTTTTCTATCATCTTCACTACCTTTTAATTGTAATTTAGGATAAGAAAGAGGGATATCATTATAAATCGTTGTTAAAAAGATAATTGTATAAAAGATTATAGACTTAAAATAATTTTCACGTGAAAATAATATTTCACCAATTTCATCATAAATTTCATTTAAGAACGAATTTTCTTTATCAACAATACGTATATTATTATTTAATAAAGAAATTAAACTTTTATCAAAATATTTATAAAACTTTTGGAATTTTCTTTCTAATAATGAAGAGGAGAATAAATCAGCTTTATAGATATGATCAAAAATCTTTTCTTTATACATGTCAAAATTATATTTTTCACCAGTTCCTAAATAAGATAAATTAGATACTACTATGACTTTAGCTCCTTTTAAAACTAAGGTTTGAACATATGATAAAAACTCATCATAATGAGTTGAAGCATATCTTTCTAAATCATCTAAAATAATTAAATATCGACAATCATTATTAATTTTTAAGATATAATCCAATGAAGAATCATCTTTAAATGGTGAAACTGCAATTGGAACAATTTGATGAATTACTTCGTCTTTATGAACCTCCATATATAAGGAAGTATTTATATCATCAACGCTCCTTTTACCTAATAAAGATATATAAAAGATAGGAACTTCATGATATTCTTTAATAAATTCATTTAATAAATAAGTTTTACCACTTCCCCATTTCCCATCGATTAAAATTACGCTGTCGCTACTATTTTTAAATTTATTCAAAACTTTTAATAACTCATTTTTATTCATATATGATTATTCTAATTTTTAATTTTTTAAATGTTAAATCTTTTCACTAAAAAATGCTAAAATTATTATGTATGAGTGTAGCTGTTGGCCAAGTTGTCTTTTTTAAAAGTTTAAAATATGGAATTGTTACTACTTTAAGTCAAAAAAATGGGGTAGTTTATTTTCCTGCCTAAAAACGCCAATTTAATATCCCACTTAAAACAATTGAAGAAGAAAACATCTCTTCTTTAGTTAATATTTTAACAATAGAGGATGTTATTAATCTCAAATTATTAGAATTTGCTTTCTATACTAAAATCAAATATCGTGCAATTTCTTACGCTAATTTAACACATATTAATTTTATTAAAAAAACAGATTTTGAAATTAAAGCTGAAATTATTGGAAGCAATTTATATCATCTTGAGATGACTTTTTATAATCATATATTTAAAATGAATTGTAGCTGCCCGTATGATGAAAACTGCAAGCATTTATACGCTATAATTTTATATTTAAACGAAACATCAAAACTTAAAAAAGAAATAAGAGATTATCAAAGTGGTTTGAGCACGAACTATCAACTCTTTTCGATTTCTAAATTAGATTTATCCGAAAAACTAACTAATTTTATTGATAATTTAAATAATAACAATAATCACTTAACGATTTTTTTAACTATAAAAGATTATTTCAATAAAATAAATTTTAAAGAACTAGAAGAATTAACTGACTTTATTTATGACCGTTATAAGGTAAACTTTATTAAAAATAGCGACTATGTTTCATTAATTAAATATTTTTGTTCTTATAAATTAGATATTAGAAATAAAATTTTAGAAAAATTAAATATAAAAGAAAAATTGTTTCCATTAATTCAACTTGAAGATAAAAATTTAATAAATAATAACGATATTTTATTATTTTATTTAATAAATGATGATTTAATAAAACTAAAAGAACAACTTAATTACATAATTAAATATGATTTTAAAATATCAAAAAATATCGCCTTATTACTTTTATCAATATTTGATCAATTAGATAATAATCAAAAAAACGAATTAGCTAATTATTTAAGTAATATTTTAAATAAAGATGAATTATTCTATCTTTTTAATAAACTAAATAATTCTGAATTAAGAAAAAATATTTTATTCAAACTTTCACCACTAACTTATACTTCAATTAAAAAATTAGCTTTAAAGGAAGATGAAGAAGGTATTGCTTTTTTATATTTAATAAAAAGTGATAGAGCGAAGTATTTATTCGATACATATGCATTGACTTTATTAAAGAATAATAAAGAAACAGAATTACTATTCGAATTGGTTCAGCTTTTAAAAGATGAAGATATTAATTTATATGAAGAGGACGCTTTTTTTAAAACTATTAATCTTTTACCTAATAACGATTTTATAAAAATTTATTTTAGCAGTTTATATCAGTTCAATTTTAAAGATAATGAATTCATTCTTCCTATAAAAATATTAAATATAAATAAAAAAGATAATATAGTCGAAAAAGATTGTTACATCGCTTCAATTGAACATTATTTTGATTTATTAATAAATTGTCATCAAGAATCATCTACTTATACTTTTGACTTTGCTTTAAAAAATTCAAATAATTATATCTTATTTTCTTATATATTTGACGATAAAATTGTTAAGTTTGTTTCAAAATGTAATAATAAGCTTTATAACAAGAAAGATATAACAAATTATATTACTAATTATTTATCTTATTTATTAACAAATAGTAATGAACTAGGCAAAAAAATTGAAACTATTTTAAAAAATATTCAAACCATAAGAGAAAAAAGAGAAATAGACTCATTAAATGAAGAATTATCCTTAAATTATTTATCTTATTTAAAAGGGAAAAATAAAAATAAAATTTTAAGAATTATACCTTCTATTGATACCAATAATTTAATAATAAATTATAAGATTGGTTATGAAAAATTTTATAAAGTTCCTTCTACTAAAATTTTAATTGAACGTTTTTTAAATAAAAACACGATTAAATACGGAACGCAATTAATAAAACATGACTTTGATAAATTAAATCAAAAGTCTAAAGACTTACTCTTTGATTTATTTTCATCAATTAATGAAGATGAAATTTTAAACTCTGATGAACTTTATCTTAATAAAAAAGGCCAGATAAATTATTTAACAAAAGTTATAAATATTTATAAAAATGATCAGATATATTTAAATGATGAGCTATATAATGTGTCTTTTGCACCATTAAATTTAAAAATAAAAATTAAAAAAGATAAAAAATTATCCATTACAAATATTCCAGTAGGTAATTTTTTAATTAAAGGTACGCCTTATTTATATAATAAGGAAGAAAAAAACATTTTTTTAGCAACAAAATCTGATCTAATTAATGGCTTAGTAGCAATTATTTCTTCTTCTTTAACTCCTTCAATAAAAGATCATGAAACAAGTTTTAAATATCAGTATTTACTTGAAGAAAAAGATTCTTTTTTAATTGATAGCGACTCTAAAAAAGCGTTTGAATTTGAAACTTTGAATATATCTACTTACTTTGATTTAAATAAAAACGTTTTAAGTTATGAATATAGAATCTTTAAAAATGGTGAAGAAATACATTTTTTTGACTTAAATAAAGAAGAAAAATCAATAATTGATAATTACTCAATGATTCTTATTTCCTATGGTTTTATTGATCAACAACTTAAAGATAATAATCTAATTTTTGAGTTTTTAACCTCTTCTTTAAATGATTTAAAAAAATATTCAACCATTTATTTTTCTCAAGCAATTTTAAATAAGAAAATTACAAATTTCTCATTAAAACCATTAAAAATTAATTATAACTCTGGATTATTAAAAATCTTTTTAGAGGAAAGTACATTTAATGAAGAAGAATTGTATGAAATAGCAAAAGCAATTAAATTAAACAAAAAATTTGTTCTAATTAATGACCAAATTTTAACTTTAAATAATGAAGCATCAACAAAATTTAGCGAACTTGTAGATGATTTAAACCTTATCGATAAGAAAAAAATAAAAAAAGAAACCACTCTTCCAATTTATTATTTATTCAAAAATAAGCTACTGGAAGAAAATGATAATAGCGATCAATACCTTAATAACTTAGTTAATGATTTAACTAATTTCAAAAATTTAAATCTTAAAATACCTACTTCAATTAAAGCTGATTTAAGAACATATCAAAAGGAAGGATATTATTGGTTATCTACTCTATATAAGTATCATCTTGGTGGTATTTTAGCTGATGATATGGGTTTAGGAAAAACTTTAGAAACAATTACATTTATTGCTTCTTTAGATATCAAACAACCAATTTTAATAATATCTCCTACATCATTAATATTTAACCGGGAACAATAATTTAATAAATTTAGTAATAATAATATAAAAATTACTCCAATATACGGAAATACTGCTTATCGTAATAAAATAATTTCTGAAATCAAAAATGATGAGAAAAAAATATATATAACCAGTTATGAATGTTTGAGAAACGATATAACTCAATATAATGATAAAAACTTTAATCTCTTAATTTTAGACGAGGCTCAATTTATTAAAAACGCGTTTGCTAAGAAGACTCTTTCAGTTAAAAACATCAAAGCTAATTCAAAATTCGTTTTAACTGGCACTCCTATCGAAAATAGCATTTTGGATTTATGGTCAATTTTCGATTTTATCATGCCTGGATTTTTGCCACCTTTAAGAAAGTTCAAGAATGACTACGAAAATGATTCAAACTATTTTAGTGCGATAAGAAGAAAAATTTCTCCATTCATCTTAAGACGTAATAAAAAAGATGTTTTAAATGATTTACCAGAAAAATATGAAATATTATTAACAACCAAAATGGAGAAAGAGCAGGAAAAGATTTATGAGATGGAAAAATTAAAAGCTAAGGAGATCTTAAAAAGTTCGCCATCTTCATTTGAAATATTGCCATTTTTGATGAAATTGCGTCAAATCTGCATTCACCCATCACTTTATATTGAAAATTATCAAGGGGAGAGCGGAAAAATTAACGCCTTATTAAACACCATAGATGATGAATTAACTAAAAGAAACTAAATTATTATTTTTTCACAATTTGTCAAAGCACTAGATATTTTAAAATCAAAATTTGAAAAACTACATATATCTTATAATTTAATCACAGGAGAAACAAAGTCAGAAACACGTTTAAAAATTGCTCAAGACTTTAATTTTAATAATAAATATGACGTTCTTCTTATATCATTAAAAGCAGGAGGAACTGGATTAAACCTTATTGGAGCTAATATAGTTATTCACTTAGATCCTTGGCGGAATTACGCTGCTGAAGAACAAGCAAGTGATAGAGCCTATCGAATCGGGCAAATGAATAATGTAAAAGTTTTAAAATTTATTGTTGAAAATTCAATTGAAGAGCGTGTCATTGAATTACAAAATGTGAAAAAAGACATTGTGAACAAACTTATTTCAAATGATGATTCAAATATTACAAGCATTACAAAGGAAGATATTTTGTATATTTTAGGAGATGACTAGAAATATAAAAATTAGCTTTTTTAGAAAAAAACTTATTCCTTTTCACTCTTTTTTTGGAAAATGTAAAGAAAAGTTTACATAAAATTGAACACTAACACTTTACAAAAATAATAGATATGAGATGATTTTTCTATAATGGAGGTAAAAGGTTGATGTTAAGTAAAAAATTAGCAATTGAAATCTTAAACAAAGCAACATCAACCGGTGCTGATTTTGCAGAAATTTATTATGAAGATACATTAACTAGAAATATTTCTGTTGAAAATGGCAAGGTTGATACTGTTGGTTCAAACATAATTAATGGAGTTGGTTTAAGACTTTTAAAAGACTTAAGAAGTGTTTATGGTTATACAAACGATTTAACAAAAAAAGGTTTGTTAAAACTTGTTGATTCTCTTACCGCTTCTTTTTCTTCAGAAAGAGTAGTAAACGAACTAACTAATTTAAAAAAAGTAAAAGTTAAAAACATTCATAAAGTCGAGAGACCTTTTGAAGATGTTTCTTCAGAAGAAGTTATTTCTTTATTAAAAGAGACAAATAAAATTTGTCATGATGTAGATAGCAGAATCGTTAGAGTTATTACTGGTTTTGCAATCACTCATAACGATGTAACTATCTTTAATTCTAAAGGTTTAGTCTGGAACACAGTTAGATCATATGGTCGTTTTTTCATAAGCTCTATCGCATCTGAAAATGGAAAAATTGAAACAAGATTCGACGGACCAGGAACTCAAGCTGGATGGGAATACTTCACAAAAACACTTGATATTAAAAATTTAGCCAAAACAAATGGCGAAAAAGTTATTTTAATGTTAAATGCTAAAGAGTGCCCTTCTGGAAAATTCCCAGTAGTTATCGGAAACGGATGGGGTGGTGTTATTTTCCACGAAGCATGCGGTCATCAACTTGAAGCAACTTCTGTAGCAAAAGGCTTATCTGTATTCTCAGGAATGAAAGGCCAACAAATCGCTAATCCAATAGTTAGCGCTTATGATGATGGCAGCTTATCTAATGAATGGGGTTCAAACTCTTTAGATGATGAAGGCAACATTCCTCAAAAGAATGAATTGATTAAAGATGGTATTTTAACTGGATACTTAGTCGATAGCTTTAACGGAAGAAGAATGGGAGAAGATGGAAATGGTGCTTGTAGAAGACAATCTTATAAATTCGAGCCAACTTCTAGAATGAGTAATACTTATATTGCCCCAGGAAAATCTACCAAAGAAGAAATCATTAAAAATACTAAATTAGGTTTATATGCTGTTAGTTTTGGTGGTGGCAGCGTTAATCCAGCTACCGGTGATTTTAACTTCGGCTGTAGCGAAGCTTATATTATTAAAAACGGCGAAATTTTATGTCCAGTTAGAGGCGCTACATTAGTAGGAAATGCTCGTGATATTTTAAAACATATCGATATGATTGCTGATGATTGTGCCTTCGGCCAAGGTATGTGTGGATCGGCTTCTGGTTCAATTCCAGTAAATGTCGGTCAACCAACAATTAGAGTTGATGAAATTGTTGTTGGAGGAAGAGGAGGATCAATCAATGAATTCTAAAAAATTTATTCAATTAGCTAAAGAAAACAATTTTGAAGCAAGTGAAATAGTAACTTCTAAGAGTTCTAACTTCTCTTTTTCATTGTTTCACGGGGAGATAGATTCTTATTCTGTTTCCACTAGTTCAAGAATAATCGCTAGAGGAATTGTTGATGGTAAAATAGGATTTGCTACAACTGAAAAAGATGATAATACTACTGCTGATTACTTAATAAATGCTATTAAAGAAAGTGCAATTTTATCAGAAAAAGAAGAAAAACCAATTATCTTTAAAGGAAGTAAAAAATATCATAGAAAGAATACTTTCTCAAAAGCTTTAGTTGAATGGAAAGCTGAAGACAAAATTGATTTATTGCATAAAGTCGAAGAAAAATTAAAAAGTTTAGATAAGAGAGTTAGTGAAGTTGAAGTAGCTTATTCAGAAAGAGAAAACGAAGGAACTTTCGTTAACTCATATGGTTTAAACCTAAAACAACATAGTAATTATGCATCTATATACGCCTCCGCAGTCGTTAAAGATGGTGAAGAAATTAAAACATATGGTGATATCTGGCTATCAGATGACCCTTCAACCTTTGATTTAGATAAATTCTGTGAAAAAATTGTCAAAGAGGCTGTATCGCTTCTTCATGGAACTACTATTAAAGCTAAAAAATATAAAGCTGTTTTAAACCCAGATGTTGTTTCATCATTATTAGGTGCTCTTCTATCATCATTAGATGCTGAAGAAGTTCAAAAGCACTCTTCATTCTTTGAAGGAAAACTCAACCAACA
Organism: uncultured bacterium; assembly: GCA_949290725.1. Classification (GTDB taxonomy): domain Bacteria; phylum Bacillota_I; class Bacilli_A; order RFN20; family CAG-826; genus Onthovivens. The sequence continues at coordinate 725 of CASEST010000026.1, read as the reverse complement.
AGTTTTATCTAAAAAAATTACTATCGATGAGAAACCACTTACAAAAAACTGCTTCTTCACTTATTTTGATGATGAAGGTGTTGCTTGTGTTAATAAAAAAGTATTTTCACGTGGAAAATTATTAACATATTTCCATAATCTTGAAACAGCTGAAAAAGCTGGCTGCGAATCTACCGGAAATGCCGCTAGAAGAGGTGCTAAAATGGGCATCGACTTCGTAAATATCGTCTTAAAACCAGGAAAATTAACCGAAGATGAATTATTTAGCAAGATAAAAGATGGAGTTTATATTACAGATGTTGCTGGTTTACATGCTGGATTAAATGCTCAATCAGGTGATTTCTCTTTACAGGCTCAAGGATATCATGTTAAAGATGGTAAAAAGAGTGGACCATTAACTTTAATTACAGTTGCTGGTAACTTATTAAGTGTTTTTAACGATGTTATCGCATTAGGTAATAATACTAAATTGTCATTATCTTCAATTAATTGTCCTTCAATCGCTATCAAAAACTTAAAAGTAAGCGCTGAATAATTAAATATAGAAATTATATATCATATAAAAAGGATAGGTCTTAACCTATCCTTTTTTAATAATAAATCTATTTATATAACAAATATAATATGCCTATTGTTTTAGGCCCACAGTGCGAAGAAATAACGCTTCCAGCTCTAGTTATATGAATATTCTTTGGATCGACATAATTTTTAATTTTTTCATAAAT
>CASEST010000025.1 GCA_949290725.1 uncultured bacterium | reverse complement strand
TTCTAGGTTTTTTAATCCATCAAACGATTTAGCTTCAGAAATCTTTTGATAAAGCTCAATTTTTTCTCCATCATTAGCAAAATTTGAAGGGATAAATGCATTTTTTACAACTGTTGGGTTATTTTTTTCTTCTGCTTCTTTTCTAATTACACCGCTTCTTTTTTCTTCTAGAGCTTCATTTAATAATTTTAAATATAAATCGATTCCTACATCATCAATAAATCCAGCTTGCTCGCTCCCTAATATTTCCCCGGCTCCACGAATGAGTAAGTCTCTTTGAGCAATTTTATAGCCACTTCCTAATTCAGTAAAATCTTGAATAGCTTTTAATCTTTTTTTACTATCATCATTTAGTTTTTTATTTTTATTAATTAAAAGATAACAATAAGCCATACGGTCTCCACGGCCGACACGTCCTTTGATTTGATAAAGTTGCGATAAACCAAATTTATCAGCTTCATCTACTAAAATTAAGTTTGCGTTTCTAACATCAATTCCATTTTCAATAATTGATGTGGCTAATAATAAATCAATATCATTTAGATAAAATTGGTCCATTACTTCTCTTACTTCGTTTTTGTCCATCTTTCCGTGAACGACTCCAATTTTTAACTCTGGAATCAAATTTGTTAAACGATGAGCTAATTCATAGATATCGAAAATATTATTATGAACAAAATAAATTTGACCATTACGTGCTAATTCTCTTTCAATAATCTCCTTAATTACTTTTTCATCTTTTTGAATTACATAAAGTTGAATTGGCAATCTTTCTTTTGGTGGAGTTTCAATTGTAGAAACACTTTTCAATCCGATTAATGAAGATTGAAGCGTACGAGGAATTGGAGTAGCTGAAAGAGTTAAAACATCTATATTTTCTTTATTTATTTTTATTTTTTCTTTTTGTTCGACCCCAAAGCGCTGCTCTTCATCAATAATTAATAAGCCTAAATCATTAAATTCAACCTTTTTTGATAAAGCTTTATGTGTGCCAATTAAAAAATGAATCTTACCGCTTTTTAAATCTTTTAAAATATCATTAACCTCTTTATAAGTTTGATTTCTTGTTAAAAGTTTAATGTCAACATCGAATTTTGCAAATCTATTTAAAGCGACCTCATAATGTTGTCTTGCTAAAAGAGTTGTAGGAGCTAACATTAAAACCTGTTTACCGCTTAAAATAGCTTTAAAAGCAGCACGAAAAGCGATTTCAGTCTTACCAAAACCAACATCTCCGCATAATAAACGATCCATCGGTTGCGCTTTTTCCATATCACTTTTGATTTCATTTAAACTTTTTATTTGATCTAATGTTAATTCGTGTTTGAATTCTTTTTCAAAAGCTTCTTGAATTTCATCATCTTTTTGGAAACTTATACCAGGAACAAGTGCTCTATTTTTATATAAAATTAATAATTTATCAGCTAAATCATTAACCTTATCTTTAATTTTCTTTTTGGTCTTCTTCCGTTGTTCACTATGTAAAGATGATAATTTAGGCGTTTTGCCTTCTTGCCCTGCATATTTTCTAATAAGATTAAAAGAATAAAGCGGAACAAAAAGAGAATCGTTTTGAGCAAACTTTATTTCAAGATAATCCTCTTTTTTATCTTGTAATTCCATTGTTTTAATTCCAACATATTGGCCAATACCATAGGTTTCATGAACAACATAATCACCTTGATTTAACTCTTCATAACTACCTAAAATAGTTCCTTCTTTAAATTTAGAAGAATAGGCTAAAAGAGCATGTTTTGTATTAAACAAAATCTTTGAAGTAATAACAACGAAGCTATTTTCCTTATCTTCGATTGATAAAGAGAAATCTGATATTATTAAAGAAATATTTTCGTCTAGTTCTTCATTTAAATTTTTTAAAATCTTAAATTTAGTTTTTAAAAAATTTAAATATCGCATTACATTATTTAATTCATCCTTGTTTTTTAAAATAAATAAAATCTGCTTAAAATTAGTAAGATAAAAATCAATAATCTTTTGATAAATAACACCTCTTTTAGCTTCAATAGAAGGTGAAGATAACTTTATTTTTTTTATTTTAGAAGGTTCATTCAAATCAAAAGAGGAAATAAAACTTATTTTTTCGCTTCTTTTATCAATAAAAGAAACTTCATTATTAAAATATTCTAGATGCGATATAGACTTTCCACTATCAAATAAATCCAAAAGTAAGTCATGAGATTCTAAATATAATTTATTTTTATTCTCTAAAAATTCTTCTTTTTCTAAAATTATTTCTTCAAAATTATCTAAATAAGTTAAAATTGATGGGTGATTATTTTTTAAATATCCATAATATTTATATAATCTTGAAGAGTGATTATTATCCAATAAATCTGATATATCTTCATCGATTTGAGATAGAAAAATATCTTTTAAGTCATCACGAATTAAAGATATGTCTTTTTCTTTTTGAAATTTTAATTTGTTTGATATTTTTTCTTTTTCCGATTCATTAAAAATTAAAGTAGTCGCCGGAAGAATATTTATTTCACTTAAATTATTAATTGATGATTGAGACTCAATATCAAAAAAGCGAATTGATTCAATCAAATCATCAAAAAATTCTATTCTTATTGGATTATCATAATTGATCGAAAATACATCAATAATATCTCCTCTAGAAGCAAACTGGAGAGATTGATCTATTTTAGAGACGCGATAATAGCCTATCTCAGTTATTTTTTTAATTAAATCTTCAAAATTATATCTTTCATTAACTTTTAAATTCAAAGAAGCATTTATAAACTCTTCTTTCGTTGGATAATACCTATAAAAAGAAGCTGGTGTAAAAATAAAAATCTTATGTTTAGCATTAATGAGTTCATTTAAAGCATAAACGCGATTAGCTAATATTTCCTTGGATTCAGAAATATATTCAACTCTAATCATTTCATTTTCTAAAAATAGAATTATGTCTTTCTTATCAACTAAACTTGCTAAAGTTGAATAAAGTTGATTGGCTTTATATGTGGAGGATACTAATATAACTAAATTGTTATTATTATCATTGAATTTTTTATAGGCTAATAAAGAGCCACCAATTATTTCATCTACGCCAAAAAAATCCTCTTTAGTATCAGAAGAGGAGGAGAAATAATTAAGAATGTCTTTTAAATACCTTATAAAAATACCTCCTATCGATTATAAATAGTCATAGCTTTGTTAAAACTTTCTTTTATCGCTATTTTTAAAGCATCAACAGCCATTTTCTGAGCTTCATTGATCGATTCTTGTTCCTCTTTACTAGGTTTAGATAAAACAAAATCAATATTATTATATGTTGGTTGGCCGATACCAATTCTTATTCTTTTAAAATTTTGACTGCCAAGATAAGAAATAATTGATTTAATTCCATTATGTCCACCGCTACTACCATCAAATTTCATTTTTATATGCCCGATTTTTATATCCATATCATCATAAATCACTATTATATCTTCTAAACTTATATCAAAATAATCCATTATTTCTTTAACGGCAATTCCGCTATTATTCATATAAGTTAATGGTTTTAATAGATAAATTACTTCATCAAAATATTTAACTTTAGTATATAGCGAATGAAAACCTTTTTTATCAATATCTTCTCCTAAACTTTCTGCAAATTTATCTACTACATCAAAACCCATATTATGACGTGTGTGTTCGTATTCTTTACCATAATTCCCTAATCCAACTATTAATTTCATAATCTTAATCTTAAACTCAATTTTACCTAAAATAAAGAGGAATAATTATATTTTTTGAACTAGTAATTTATTAGTTAAATTATAGGCGAAATCCAGTAATATTTTATTTTCACGTGAAAATAATTTTATTGATAAGCATTTCCAATTAATTTTTATTGACTAAAATGTCATTAGAAACTATAATCAACACCATTAGGAGGTAAAATATGCCACGTACACCAGAAGCAAATGAGTTAGTCAAAGACAAAAGACGAAAACAAATACTAACAACAGCTTTAAAACTTTTTTGTTTAGAAGGTTATGATAATGTAACAATGGATGAAATTGCTAAAAAGAGCAAAATATCCCATGGGTTGATTTATCATTATTACACCAAAAAAAGCGACATCTTAGATATATTAATAAAGTTAAGTAGAGAAAAATTTAATTCAATTTTTGACTTTTCATCCGTCAAAACATTAGAAGGTGAAGAATTTTTTCAAAATCTAACCGACTTTATACTAAGTTGTTTAAGTATTGGCGGAGATTATGTTTATTACATATGTCTTCATTTATCTATCAAGTCAAATCCAAAAAATTTAAATGAGTTTGACATTACGCCAATTTATAAATTATTAGAAAAAAACTTCTTAATCGCACAAGAAAAAGGAGATTTTGAGCAAGGAAACATCAAAGAGTATTTAATTTGTTATTTCTACTTATTAAACTCAATAACCATGGCAGCTATTTATAGCAATGGAAAAGCTCAATTACCTTCGAGTAATGTAATTATGAATTTATTGAAAAAAAGTAAGGATTAAAAATTATGGTTAAGTTATTCAAAATACTAGGAAAAAGATGGTACTTTATTATACTTGCAGCAGTAGCCATCATTTTCCAATGTTGGTTTCAATTAAATTTGCCTGAATTTATGGGAAATATTCAAACTCTTATAAATTATAAGGCAAGCGCTGCTTTTCCAGCAGGTTCACCAACTTCATCAATTATCGAATTGATAAATCCTCTTACCCAACAAGTGTTAATAATCGATCATTTCATGGATCAAGGTGAATTAATTTCAGCAATTTTAACCCAAGGCGGATGGATGATTTTAGTTTGCTGCATTATTTTATGTTGTGCATTTATTCAATTTTATAGCGCTTCAAGTGTTGGCGCTTTTGTTGGTAAAGAATTAAGAAAAGAAATATATGCTAAAGTAAACACTCTTTCTTTATCTGATTATAATCGCTTCGGCACCGCAACTTTAATCACTAGAACGACTAATGATATTGAACAAATAAAAAACTATGTAATTATGGCTATTAGAATGATGGTAATGTCGCCTACTTTCATGATTATAGCAATTATAAAAACATTAAACTTGTCCTCTCCTGGACCAACACTATCTTTAATTTTGGTTGTTGCACTTCCTTTAATTGTAGTAATTATGGGATTAATGTTTTTCTTTGTTATGCCTTTATTTAGATTGATGCAACAAAAAATTGATGATGTTACCGTTGTTTTAAGAGAAAATTTAACTGGTATTCGTGTTATTAGAGCTTATGATCAACAAGAAACAGAAAACGTTAAATTTGACAAAGTTAATAACAATTTAAAGAAAATTCAACAAAAATCTGGACGTATTATGTCCTTTGCTAACCCAGTAATTAATATTATTTTTAATTTTGCATTCATTGGAATTTATGCATTAGGTTTTTATTTATTAACTGAAATCAATGTTAATACTCCAAGTGAACTTTTAATTGTTGCTGGGGAACAAATAACAACTATTTCTGTTGTCGCTCAATACTCGATGACAATTATGAACTCTTTCTTAATGTTTGCGATGATTATTATTATGATTCCTCAAGCAAGCGCATCTTATAAAAGAGTTTATGAAGTTTTACAAACAAAAACTGATATTGACGATTCCGAAGCAAGAAAATTCGCCATCGAACAATATGAATTGCATTTACAAAGACTTGAGCACCGCTTTAAAGAAAATTATAAAGCAACGCATGATGGCAAAATATTTTCTTATTCTTTATTAAAAGAAAAATATTCAAAGATGAGTGAGGAAGAAAAAAAGAATGATCCTCAATTTAAAGATTTTGAAGAATACATCGCTATTAGAAAAAATAGAGAAGCTTATTTATCCAAAGTTAAAGATGATAAAAAAGATGATTATATTGATGTTGTTGAAAGAAATTACCATCTTTTACCAAAACATGGGGAGATAGAATTTAAAGATGTCACTTTCCAATATCCAGATGCAAACACTCCAACAATCCAAAATATATCTTTTAAAACCGCTCCTGGAACAACAACTGCTATTATTGGTTCAACTGGTTCGGGCAAATCAACTTTAGTAAATTTAATTCCACGTTTCTATGATGTTAGCGATGGTGAAATTATCTTTGACGGAGTAAATATCAAAAAACTTCCTCAAAAAGTTTTAAGAAATCATATAGGTTTTGTTCCTCAAACAGCTGTTTTATTTACAGGAACAATAAAAGATAACATTCAGTATGGGAAAAAAGATGCTAGCGATGAAGAAATAATGGAAGCTTTAAGAGTTTCTCAATCAGCTCATTTTGTTTCTAAACTCCCAGATGGTTTAAATACATTTGTTTCTCAAGGTGGAAAAAACTTCTCTGGCGGTCAAAAACAAAGATTATCAATCGCAAGATGTTTAGTAAGAAAACCAGAAATTTATGTATTCGATGATTCTTTCTCAGCACTAGATTTTAAAACTGACGCGATGTTAAGAGCAGAGCTTAAAAAAGTAACAAAAGATGCCTCTGTTATCGTTGTTGCTCAAAGGGTCTCTTCAATTTTAGATGCTGATAACATTATTGTTTTACATGAAGGAAAATGTGTAGGCCAAGGTAAACATTCTGAATTACTTAAAACTTGCAGTGTATATCAAGACATTGTTAAATCACAACTTGATCCAGAAGAGGTAGAAAAAACTATCCAACTTTCAAAACAAGCTATTAGCGAAGGAGGTAATAATTAATGCCAAGAGGTCGTACAAGTGGCGAAAAACCACAAAACTTTGCTAAAACAGCAAAAAGAATGATTTATGATTTTAGAAAACAAAAATGGCTAATATTAGTTATCGTCATACTTGCTATCGCAAGTGCTATTCTTTCAGTTTTTACTCCTAGTTTATTAAAAGATATCTTGTCTCAAGAAACATTAGGAGAAATGTTAATACTAGAAACTACAACAATTTCAATAAATTGGCCATTATTTCTCCAAAAATTTGGAACAATCCTTATTTTATATGCATTAGCAGCTATACTTTTATGGGCTAGCGAATTTGCTGCAGTAGCAATTTCTTCAATGTATTCATATGAAATGAGAAAAAGAGTTCAAGATAAATTAAATTCATTGCCTCTATCATATTTTGATCGAGTTCCATATGGAGATACTTTATCAATCGGAACTAATGATGTTGATAATATTGCAAGGAATCTTCAATCGATTATTACCCAAACTTTTACTGGAATAACTTTATTCTTTGGTTCGATTATTGCAATGTTCATTTTAGATTGGCGAGTTGCTTTAGTCGCTTTAGCCTCACTTCCATTATCATTTTTCTTTGTTATTTTTATCTCTAGATTTTCTGGTAAACAATTCGTTAAATATCGTAAGGATTTAGGTGAATTAAATGGAAAAATTGAAGAAACCTATGCTGGTTATAAAATTATTAAATTATTTAATAAGGAGGAAGATGTTGAAAATTCCTTTGAAAAAACAAATAAAAGAATGGAAATTACCGATCGCTTTTCTCAATTTTTATCAGGATTAATTTTCCCTACAACCTACTTTGTAAATAATTTATGTTATGTTGGAATTGCAGTCGTTGGTGGAATTGTTGCTGATGCTGCGACAATGATTACTTTCTTTACTTACTTAAATTTATTCACAAGACCTATTCAACAAATCGGTCAAATATTCAACGTTATTCAAACAGTTGTTGCTTCTGGAGAAAGAATTTATTCATTATTAGATGAAAAAGAGGAAGTTAAAGATTTAGCTGATGCTATTAAGGATGAAGAAAAAATCCAAGGAAAATTTGATTTTGAAAATGTTTACTTTGCTTATTCAGAAGATAAACCTTTAATTGAGGATATGAATCTTCATGTAAATAAGGGCGATATGGTTGCGATTGTAGGACCAACAGGCGCTGGAAAAACAACATTGGTTAACCTAATTATGCGTTTCTATGATATCAATAAAGGAGTTATTAAACTTGATGGAATTCCTACTAATCAATATGCTAGAAACACTTTAAGAGGGTCGATTGGAATGGTTTTGCAAGATACATGGCTATTTAAAGGAACTATTCGCGAAAATTTATTATACGGAAATCAAAATGCAACTGATGAAGAAATTATTTCAGCTTGTAAAGAAGCTCATGTACACCACTTTATTGAGACTCTACCAGATGGCTATAACTTTATGTTAAATGAAGATGGAAATAATATTTCTCAAGGTCAAAGACAATTATTAACTATTGCTAGAGCCATTATTTCAAAACCAAAAATTTTAATTTTAGATGAGGCTACCTCTTCAGTTGATACTAGAACCGAGCAACAAATTCAAGATGCGCTCGACCATATTATGAAAAATAGAACATCGTTTGTTATCGCTCACCGTTTATCAACTATTAAAAATGCTAAAACAATTATAGTCATGAAAAAAGGACATATTGTCGAGACTGGCAATCATCAAGAATTATTAGCTAAAAAAGGTTTCTATGCTGAATTATATAATTCTCAATTTGCTGGAAATAACCCAATGGCTAAATCGGAAAATTCGATTTTAGAAAGTTAATTTAAAAATTGTTAGAGTAATCTCTAACAATTTTTTTACTTAATTATTCCTTCGTTATTTTCATATAAATATTCACTTAAAGAACTATATGTTCTTTTAAGTTTAGGATAAATAGTTGAATAAACTTTATTATAAAGATATTTATATTTTTCCGCTGCATCCTTATTTGGATAAAATATTTCTTCGTATTTTACCATCGCTTCTTTAGCTTCTTTAATATCTTTAAAAACTTTTAAAGAAACAAATTGTGACATAGCACAGCCTAAAGAAGATGATTCGTAATTTAATGGTTTATAAACAGGTAAATTAAAAATGTCGGCAATAATTTGACAAATAGCATCAGATTTAGAACCACCACCAGATATAGTGATATATTTACATTTCTGGTGACTTCTTCTTTGAATAGAAATTAATCCTTCTTTTAAAGCATAACCCAAGCCTTCAATAATCGCACGATATACATGATATTTGCTATGAACATCATAAAAACCAATAATTGACCCTTTACCAAGTGGTTTATCTAATTGTGGTCCCCAATATGGTTGAACGATTAAACCATTGCTACCTGGAGGTATATCCATAATCTTTTTATTTAAAAATTCTTCAGGAACAATATGTTCAATCGTAGCAATATCTAAAGCCTCTTTAGCAAATTCTTTAGAAAACCAAGTTAACATCCAACATCCACGATAAACTTGAACTTCCCCACTATAAAAACCTTTATAAGCAGTTAAATAGGAAGGTAAAAAATGAATTGGTTCAAAATATTTTTTTCTTGTCATCGCTATAGAACAAGATGTGCCAAAAGAAGCATGAGCAACATTTTCATCAATTGCCCCAGCCCCTAAAGCCTCACAACTTTTATCATTACCAGTTCCAATATATTCCAACCCAGCAGGAAATCCAGTTAATTTAGCGCACTCTTCACTAATTTCACCAATTACTTCTCCAGCTTCATAAATTTTAGGAATCATATATGGGTCGACTCCATATATGCAGCCTTTTAAAGCATTTTTCGAATAAACTTTGCCTTTTTTAAATGAAATTGGATAATGACCGATCATATTTGAAGCACTATCACCTAAGACGTTTATTAAACGATAATTTAAATAGCTATTCAAAGGGGCATAGTAGCGAGTTTTAGCCCAATTTTCTTTTTCATTCTCTTGAAGCCAAAGAGCAGGTGTCCTTTTCCTATTCAAGCGAACTGTTTCACTCATTCCCACAAGATAAAACATAGCGCTATAAACAAGCGGAATTTTCTTTTCTAATTTTGCTTGTCTTTGATCTAACCAAATAATTGCAGGGCGTATTGGTTTATAATCTTTATCTAAAATTACAACACTATCACGGAAACAAGTTGAAGAAATTGACTTACATTCTAAAATTAATTTTTTATTATTTTTTGTTAATCTTTTTGCGGCTTTAACCATACAATCAAAATAAAAATCGGCATTTTGTTCGCAATATCCGGGTTTAATTGAAAAATATGGAGGATTATATCTTTCTTGTTCGAAAGCCAAAAATTCACCTTTATCATTTATAATAGAAACTCTAACCGACTGAGTTCCATAATCGATACTTAAAACACAACTCATGCAAATAATTATATATTCTTTATACTTTTATTGAAACTTTTTCTTATGGTTAAAAAAATCAAAAAATACATAATTTGAAATTCTAAAAAATAACATATATATTTATAAATAGTTTCTAAAAATTTAGAAATTTTAACTACCTTTTGATATTTATATCAAATGAATAAAATGATATACTTATCACGTAAGGTTTACTGACCAAACATTTTTTAGGAGGAAATATAAAAAAATGGCAAAACAATATGTTTACCTTTTCAAAGATGCACATGGCTTAGGTAAAGAAATTTTAGGTGGAAAAGGCGCAGGTCTTGCTGAAATGACCTCTATTGGCGTCCCAATCCCTCCAGGATTTACCGTTACTACTGAAGCTTGTACACTTTATCACGAAAATGAAGGCAAAATGCCTGACTATTTAATCGCTCAAGTCGATGAAGGTATTAAAGAAGTTGAAAAACAAACCGGAAAATCATTCGGTGGTGTTGATGCAAGCAAAGTTCCATTATTAGTTTCTGTTCGTAGTGGTGCAAGAGTTTCAATGCCAGGTATGATGGATACCATCTTAAATTTAGGTTTAAATGATACTTCTGTTGAAGAACTCGCAAAAGCAAGCGGAAACGAAAGATTCGCTTATGACTCCTATCGTAGATTTATTTTAATGTTCACTAACATTGCAAAAGGTTGGCCAAGAACCGACATGGATAAAATGTTAGAAGAAATCAAAGAAAAGAATGGATATAAACTAGATAGTGAAGTTACTGCTGAACAATTAAAAGAATTAGTTAAAACTTATAAAGAATATTATAAAAAAACATTCAACGAAGACTTCCCAAGTGATCCATATGTTCAATTACATGAAGCTGTTGAAGCAGTCTTTAGATCATGGGATAACCCAAGAGCTAACGTTTATAGAAAAATGAATGGTATTCCATATGAATGGGGTACTGCTGTTAACGTTCAATCAATGGTTTTCGGTAATTTAAACGAAAATTCAGGTACTGGTGTCGCTTTCTCAAGAGATCCTTCTACTGGTAAAAAACAAATTTATGCTGAATACTTACCAGTTGCTCAAGGTGAAGACGTCGTCGCAGGTATCAGAACTCCATTACACATTGATGAATTAAAAAAGAGAATGCCTGATGTTTACGATCAATTCGTTAAAACAATCACTTCAATGGAAGCACATTATAAAGATATGCAAGATATGGAATACACCGTTGAAGATGGCAAGCTCTATTTCTTACAAACAAGAAATGGTAAAAGAACAGCTCAAGCTTCTTTACAAATCGCTTTTGACCTCTTAGATGAAGGTGTTATCGACGAAAGCGAAGCTGTTTTAAGAGTAGAACCACAATTATTAGATTCTTTATTACACCCAACATTTGATACAACTGATTTAAAATCACATACTCCTGTTGCAACTGGTAACCCAGCTTCACCAGGTGCTGGTGTCGGTAAATTAGCATTTGATGCAAAAGATGCTGAAAAGAGACATGTTAATGGTGAAAAAGTTGTTTTAGTTAGAGCAGAAACTTCCCCAGAAGACATCGAAGGTATGGTTGCTGCTGAAGGTATCTTAACAATGAGAGGCGGTATGACTTCTCACGCTGCTGTCGTTGCTAGAGGTATGGGTAAATGCTGTATCACTGGTTGTAGTGCTGCTATCGTCGATGAAGAAAATAAAACATTAACAATTAACGGTAAAGTCTACACTGAAAACGATACAATTTCTTTAAACGGCTCTACCGGTGATGTTTATGATGGTGCATTAAAACTCGTCGAAGCTGATACTTCTACAGGTAATTTCGGTAGATTAATGGCTTTAGCTGACAAATATAAGAGATTATCAATTAGAACAAATGCTGATACACCACGTGATGCATTACAAGCTGCTAAATTCGGTGCTGAAGGTATCGGTTTATGTAGAACTGAACATATGTTCTTTAATAAAGATAGAATCTTCCATATGAGAAAAATGATTCTCTCTGATACAACTGCTGAAAGAGAAGCAGCTTTAGCTGAACTTCTTCCATATCAAAGAGAAGACTTCTATGGATTATATATGTCCATGAAAGATCTTAAAGAAATCAACGTTAATATCCGTTTATTAGATCCACCTCTTCACGAATTCTTACCACAAGAAGAAGATAAAATTGAAGAACTTGCAAAAGCAACTGGAAAAACAGTTCAAGAAATTAAAGATAGAATTGCTTACTTACATGAATTCAACCCAATGATGGGTCATAGAGGATGCCGTTTAGACGTCTCCTATCCAGAAATTGGTAGAATGCAAGCAAGAGCTATCATTGAAGCTGCAATTAAAGCAAGCAAAGAATTAAACCGTGAAATTCAACCTGAAATTATGATTCCATTAACCTTAGACGTTAAGGAATTTAAATTCGTTAAGAAAGTTATTACTGATGAATGTGATAAAGTCTTAGCTGAAAATAATTTCACTATGAAATACCATGTCGGTACAATGATTGAAATTCCACGTGCTGCTCTCCTTTCTGGAGAAATTGCAACTGAAGCTGAATTCTATTCATTCGGTACTAACGACTTGACTCAAATGACATTCGGCTTCTCAAGAGATGACGCTACAAAATTCTTACCAGATTATTACAACAATAAGATCTTTGAATTTGATCCATTCCAAACAGTTGACCAAAAAGGAGTTGGCAAACTCATTAAGATGGCTGTAAAAGATGGTAAAGAAGTTAATGAAAGATTACTCTGTGGAGTTTGTGGTGAACATGGTGGTGATCCACGTTCAATCGAATTCTTTAATAGAGTTGGATTAGACTACGTTTCATGTTCTCCATTCAGAGTCCCAATCGCAAGATTAGCAGCTGCTCAAGCTGAAATTAAACTTGAAAGAGAAAAAAATAAATAGTTTACTCTTATTAACAAAAAGGAGATAGCAATATCTCCTTTTTTTATTTCAACAAAAATAGGCGAAACTTAATAAAGTTCGCCTATTTTAATTATTGTTTTTTCACGTGAAAATAAATTAGAAATTATCTTTATTAGCTAAAATCTTCGTTAAATCAGCTCTTAGGCCCTTATGATAAAATTCTTTTTCAGCTTTCTTTAATAATCTTAAATTAGTAGAAATAGCATAAAGGGTGCTTCCACTTCCGCTCATCCCACAAACTTCGAAATTATAACTTTTTAATTCGTTTAAAACAGCTTCAATATTTGGTTCTAAAATTTTTGCTGGATTATATAAAGAATTAAAAGTTAGTTTACCTAATCCTTCTAAATCTTTATTTTTAAAAGCTTCTAAAGCTTTATAACTATCCCCATGGATCAAATCGTGATTATCAGCTTCATTAAATACTACTTCAGTCGAATTTCCAAATAATGGCTTAATTAAAAGAACATTATATAAATTATTATGTTCGAAAAATTCCAATTCTTCGCCTCTTCCTTTCATAATGGCACTATGATTATAAAATTGGAAATATACATCACTGCCAATCCTTAAACAAGTATCTTTTATATCTTCTTTACTTAAATTTAATTTAAACAATTTAATAATCGCCCTGAATGTTGCTGCTGCGTCAGCACTTCCGCCTCCAAGTCCAGCTTGAAGATAAATATTTTTATGGATAGATATATCTAAATGTTCCTTAAAACCATATTTCTCGCGACATAATTCAATCATTTTATGAACGAGATTATATCTTGAAATTTTTAAAGAAAAATCATCACAAACAACAAAATCGTCAATAGTAGATTTTGGTAACAAAGAAATATCAAGAGTGTCATGAAGTTCTAATGGCAAAGTTAAAGCAATTAAATCATGAAATCCATCCGCTCTTTTCCCTAAACAATCTAGAGTTAAATTTAATTTGGCATAAGCTTTTTCTATCATATCTTTATAATTATATAGAATATTAAAAACAACTTAAACAAAAAAATATCGAATTATTTTCTTTACAATAATTCGATATATTTTCTTTAAATTAACCTAAAATTTATCATTATACATATTTAGGTTTTAAAATGAATTTACTTCACTTTTAATACTTAAAAATTAAATATTATTATACTATAAGCGTCATCCTCTAATTTCTCATAGATTAAAGATAATATTATTATAAATTATCTATAGATAACTATGTGCTAGTTTCTAAGATTGTACTTCTCTTATTGACTAATTTTAATTTACAATAAAATCTGCTTTTTGTAAATAGATTAATTATTAGTTTTTCTTTATTAAAATTTTATTCTAATGAAATCTTTTTATTTTCAAGCAACTTGTCAGTAATTTTTAGATAAGTTGATAAATCTAATTCTTCAGCTCTTAAATTCTCTTTTAAATTTAATTCATTTAAAAATAATTCCAATTCATCTGTATCTTTAAACAATGGTTTAAGATTGTTATAAATTGTTTTACGACGATTTTTAAAAAGAATATTTGCTACCTTATATAGGAGTAAAGAATAAGCAAAAGATGTATTATCTTTAATAGTGATTTTAAAAACTACACTATCAACATTAGGAATTGGAAAAAAAGATGTTTTTTTAACAATAAATAATTTTTCAATATTATAGCGATAATTGATCAAAATATTTAAAGGTGCATAATCTTTCCCTTTATTAGCTAAAATACGATTTAAAAATTCACTTTGCACCATAAAAACCATTTGATTAATTTTATCAAAATGTTTAAAAAGATATTCTAAAATTTCAGTAGAAATGTAATAAGGTAAATTTCCAATAATTTTATTAAAAGAATAATCTTTAAAATGAAGGATGTTTGATTTTATAATTTTCACATTATTTTTATCTCGATAAGAGGAAATTAAAAAATTAACAAATTTTTGATCGTATTCAACTAACGTTAAATCATTAGAAATATTGACCAACTCATCACTTAAAGCCCCTAATCCAGGACCTATTTCTAATACTTTATCATTCTCTTTAATATTAATAGATTCGACTATTTTCTTTATTGCATTTTCATCGATTAAAAAATTTTGACCAAGTTCTTTTTTGGCATGACTATTTTCTAATAAAAAGAAATCCTTAATTTCATCTTTGCTTAACATTATTAATAACCTCAATTAATCTTTCTTTATTAACTCCCACCATATTTAATCTTTTTAAAAAAGTTTTGGAATTAGTAAACCCTAGGTGAAGATCTTCACTTACCTTTTTTCTTAAAATAAAAGAATTTTCTTTCCCCATTAATCCTAATTCATATAAATCTTCTATTTTTATAAAATTCTTTAATGATTTTTCGCTGTCAAAATTAACTAAATTAGTTAATCCATAAATTACTTCTTCTTTAGTTGATTCAGCTACACCAACTTTATGTTTCTTTATTGAAAATTCTTTTCTTATAAATGCATTTTTAACATTCGGACAATGGTTATTTATTTTTTCTCTTATTTGTAAACCTGGAAAATCTGGATCTGTTAAAATAACAACATCTTTATTTTTTGAATATTCATTAATAAAATCATAATCTATTTTAGAAACTGCTGAACCATTAACTGGATAGAAGTCAGCTTCAATAAAAGATGATAAAAAATCAATATCACTTTTGCCTTCAACAACAATTAATCCGTTAAATTTCATATTTAATTTCCACGTGTAAAATATCTAATGAATTTTTATAAACAATTTCTTCAAATTGTTTTAAATCCATATTTAATAATTCTGCAGCATATATAGCCGTTTCTTTAATATATTTTGGTAAATTTACTTTTCCACGATATGGAACTGGAGCTAAATAAGGGGCGTCAGTTTCTAAAACTATATCCTCTAATTTAATTCCTTTGAGTACCTCCTTGCTCAATTTAGAGTTTTTAAAAGTCAAAACTCCACCAAAAGCTATTTTATATCCTAATTTAATAAATTCTTTTGCCATTTCTAAGCTACCTGAAAAACAATGTAAAATTCCTTTATTATTAACTGGATATTCTTTTAAAATATTATAACAATCTTGAAATGCATCTCGGCAATGTATCGAAACCGGTAAATTAAATTTATTAGCAATTTCAATTTGCTTAATAAACATCTCTTTTTCTTTATTTATTATTGACGTTTCTTTCTCCCAATAATAATCTAAACCTATTTCGCCGATTGCTTTAATTCTTTTTTTGGTATCATTTCTTAAAAGATCTTCAATCCACATATAACTATTATCATTCCAAGATTTATATTCAGTAGGAATAACCCCAATTGCAGCATAAACATTTTTATATTTATTAGCAATTTCAACTGCTATAAGTGATGAAGCATAATCATATCCAACACATAAAAAGCAATTAACGCCAGCATCGATAGCTTCCTTTAAATTAATAGATAAATCATTGATTAAAGGTTCTGAATTAAGATGAATATGAGTATCAAAAATCATTTTATTTACCTACGCAAAAACGAGAAAAAATTTCCTTAGCCATATCAAAATCATTATCTTCCCCAAGTAAACTTAATATTTGAAGATACATCTCTTTAATATCTGCACTCAATAAATCGATTGGAATACCACTTTTTGCATCTTGAACAACTTTTAATCCAATGTTATAGCAATTTTGTAAAATTCCAAGTTCCCTAGTATTTGAAATTGATGGGTTTTCATAATTTTCTTTACTTAAATCAAATTCTTTTAAAATAGCTTCTTTTAATTTATCAACATCTTTATTTATTGCAGATGTATATATAACATTATTTTTAACTTCGTTTTTAACAATTAAATCTTCTTTGTTTTGAACAATTATATGTTTTTTATCTTTAATTAAATCAATTATCTTTTTATCTTCTTCATCAAAGTTTGAATTATCAAAAACAGCGATAATTAAATCGGCAGTATTTAATTTTTCAATACTTTTATTAATTCCGATTCCTTCGATTAAGTCTTCGCTTTCATGTATTCCTGCAGTATCAAATAAATTAATTAATATCCCATTTAAAATAAATTTACCTTCGACTATATCTCTTGTTGTTCCTTTAATATCGCTAACAATAGCTTTATCTTCATTAATTAAAGCATTTAGAATAGATGATTTACCAACATTTGGTTTTCCAACGATAGCGATATTGATTCCATCACGAATAATATTAGCCTTTTTACCGTCCTTTATTAAATAAGATATATATTCATTATTTCTAGATATAACATCAATTATTTTATCAACTGTAGTTACCTCGATATCTTGATATTCAGGATAATCTATATTTACTTCAATATTTGATAATAAATCACCTAAACTTTTCTTAAGAGGATTAATCAATTTAGAGGTTGAACCATCTAAAGACATTAAAGTAATTTTTTTAGCCTCAATTGATGCAGCATTAATTAAATCATTGATCGATTCAGCTTGAATTAAATCCATTTTTCCATTCATGAAGGCTCTTGAGGTAAATTCACCTCCAGTAGCTAATCGAGCCCCGTTTTTTATAGCGATTCCAATTATTTGATTAAAGATAATAGGTGAACCGTGAGAAATTATTTCAACACTATCTTCACCAGTAAAGCTTTTCGGACCTTTATAAGCGAGTAAAACAACTTCATCTATTTTTTCTTCGCCATCTATAATAAATCCATGCATTATAGTAGATTTTTCAACATTTATTTCCTTAGTAAAAAAATTTGAAACGATTTTAAAACAATCTTCACCGCTCAAACGAATAATAGCTAAAGCAGAACGTAAAGGTGGAGTAGCTAAGGCAACAATAGTTTCTAACATAAATTAATTATAGTAAAAAAGGAGAAATTATTCTCCTTTATTTTCCTTTTCAATTTCTTCGAAATGAATATTTATTTTATTAGTTTCACTTCCGCCAACCCATTTAACAACAACGGCTCTTTCTTTACCATCTCCGATAGATTCAGTCTTAATATTTTTCCAAGAAGATAAAGCGTTATGAACTTTTTTTCTTTCATCTGGTGTCATTGGATCTAATTTT
This sequence comes from uncultured bacterium, assembly GCA_949290725.1. GTDB lineage: Bacteria > Bacillota_I > Bacilli_A > RFN20 > CAG-826 > Onthovivens. Next base: position 335 of record CASEST010000025.1, on the reverse strand, counting down.
ACATCGAGGTGAGTTTTATTAACTTCACGAGCTGCTTTTTTAGCCAACATAATAACACGATTATACTTTTTATCTTTATATTCGCCTATATCTAACAAAATTCTAAATTTTTTCTTAAATTTAGCGCTTACAGCTAATTTAGTTAATTCATTTAATGATTGCAAACTTTGACCATTCTTACCTATTAATAAAGAATTATGGTCAGTTTCAATTAAAATTTTAATTAAACTATTTCTATAAATGGTTTTAACCGAAACATCAAGACCTAAACCATTTTTAACTATATTAACAATATAATTTTGTGCGAATTCAATTACATCTGCTATTTCATAAAC
>CASEST010000024.1 GCA_949290725.1 uncultured bacterium | reverse complement strand
TAAACTGTCTAGTAGTTTTTGAATCGTGGGTTGCAGTATAAGAGAAAAAATTATATGTGTAATTAGATGGGCGCCAGATGTTATCTTCTTTTGGATCATCGAAACATTGGGTAACAATCTTCATTCCTGGATAACCACATTGTTTACAAAATTTACTAAAATCATCATCAATCATTCCTAGATCTTCAGCAACAATTGGATAATCTAACTTATCTTTAAATAAATCGAATCCAGGTCCTTTAATCCATTTCCCATTTCTAGCCGTTCTGTCTTTAAAAGGAATAGAATAATAACCACTAAATCCACGGAAATGATCTATTCTTAAAAGATCATATAATTCGATTCCGTTTTTAATGCGCTCATTCCACCACTTATAATTAGTTGCTTTATGATATGGCCAATTATAAAGAGGGTTTCCCCATAATTGACCATCTAAAGAAAACATATCAGGTGGACAACCAGCAACTGCTTTTGGATAGTGATTTTCATCAAGTTCAAATAATGAAGGATATTTCCAAACTTCTACAGAATCAAAAGCGACATAAATAGGAATATCGCCCATAATTTTAACTTGTTTACTCTTACAATATTCTTTTAAAGCATTATATTCATTTAAAAATTCATATTGAGTCCATAAATAGAAAGTATAATCATCATTATATTCTTTAATTATTTTCTCTTCTAATTCAGGAGTATATTTACGATATTCATCACTCCATAAATACCATGGTTTTAATGAGTTTAAATCTTTAATAACCATAAATAATGCAAAATCATTATATTTTTTTGAATTATTTAAAAAGTTAATAAAATCATCATTATCTTTATTGAAACGAGAATAAGCTATATGCAAAATATTCAATCTCGACTTAAAAATTTTCCCATAATCGACTCGTTCTTCATCATCACCCCAATCAATACTTTCAACCTCTTCTTTTTTCAATAAACCATCATTAATCAATTTTTCCAAATCAATAAAATAATAGTTTAAACCATAATTAGAAGGCGATTGATATGGAGAATCACCATAACTAGTAAGATTTAAAGGCAATATTTGCCAAATCGTGCAATTAGATTTATTTAAAAAATCAACAAACTTATAAGCCTCTTCCCCTAAACAACCAATACCATATTTACTTGGTAAGGAAGAGATATGTAACAAAACACCACTTTCTCTTGGTTTCATAAAATTTAATCTTTAGATATGAAAGGCTTAAATCATGTAAGCGCTTTCAATAAAAAGATTATAATACACACTTTGATTCTTGAAAAGTGATAATTTTCAATTATATTTGCTTTTATATACAATTTTGATTATATTTTTTAAAAACTTTTAACATTTTTGCACTAAAATTAAAAAAAGTTCGATGGTTATCGTAAAAAAACGCTAGATATTTTAAAAATAAAAAACTTTGATTTAATCAATAAAAATAAATATAGAAAACCAAAATAAAAATTATGTTAAAAAATTAACGATGATAAATTTTATTTAAATTTTTTAGTTTGTTTATTAATTCATCATCAAATTCAAAACTTAAAAAGCGATACTCCCAGTTATTATCATGCGTTCCTGGAGCATTCATCCTAGAATTTTTATCTTTATATAATAGGTCTTGAAAAGTAAATGTAACGTGCTTCGCAGGACTAGCAAATATCAATTCAATTAATTTATAAGCAATATCGTAATTTGAAAATGGTTCTTTCAATTTATCAACATTTAATTGTTCGCATTCTTTATTAATAAACAAGACTAAACTTTCTCTTTCTTTTTTATCTAAAGATTCTAATTTTGCTTTTACTGGGGTATTATCATGATTTCCAAGATAAAAATAACAATTTTCTTCAATAAAAGAAGGTATTATAGAATTAGAAATATGATCAAATAAAGAAGGAATCAAAGTTCTTAAACATGGTAATCCGCTCTCTTTAACAAACTCATTAATTCTTAAAGAGAATGTGCCTAAATCCGAAGCGATAAGTTCGCCCTTTTCTTTAATTATATTAATAAAATTTAAGCCTGGACCTGGAATAAAATGACCTTTTTTAGCATTTTTCGTTCTAAATGGGATCGCATAAACTTCTTTAAAACCGCGAAAATGATTTAGTTTAACTCGATCAAAACGATTTAAGGCGTCATCAATTCGTGCCATCCACCATTTATAATTATTTAATTTCATATAGCCCCAATCGTATAAAGGATAGCCCCATTTTTGGCCTTGAGAATTAAAATTATCAGGCGGGAAACCAGCAACTACCGTAGCTTGATTTCTTTTATCAACAATAAATAATTCTGGGTTAAAATACATACAATCACTATCATAGCCAACAAAATGTGGCAAATCGCCGACTAAATCGATATTTCTTTCTTTAGCATATTGATGTAATTTATCCCGTTGTTTGTTAAATATATATTGTAAAAATATTTGATACCATATCTCATCGCGATGATGACGCAAATAATGATCCTCTACATCTTCATCAAAAAAACGGTCTTCTAAAGAAAAATCAAACCAAGCTTTATAATTATTATGTTCCTTAATTGTTTTATATAAAGCATAACGATAAATATATTGATTATTTGAAAATTCAATAAAATTTAAATCATTTTTATCAAAACGTTTATAAGCTTTTTTTAAAATCTTATCTTTATTCAAAAATTGCAGTCTAAAATCAACATGTCGAGGGTCATCACCAAAATTAATTCCAAATAAATCTCTTTTATTTAATAAACCATCTTCAATCAATAAATCGAAATCAATTAAAAAATGATTATAACCAAACGCTGAGATTACTTGGAAAGGCGAATTTGAATAACCTATATCAAGTAATGGAAGGATTTCCCAATAAGAAAAACCACATTCTTTAATATAATCAATAAACTTATAACATTCTTTGCCTAAAGTACCGATTCCATATTTTCCTGGCAAGGATGTAATATGTAATGAAACCCCGGATTCTTTACTATTTTTTTGCATAAATTAAGATAACCACCGATAAAAATTTAATTTTAGTCAAAATCTATTTTTCTTATTTTAAATAAAAACTAATTTAAAATGAAGAATTAAATAAAAATGATTTAAAAAAATATTTAAATTATAAATTTTTATGATTAAAATAATTGATATGAAAACCGAATTAAAAAATTCTGTAATTTATCAAGTTTATACGAGAAATTACACCAAAGAGGGAACATTTTCCTCATTAATTAAAAAGTTAGACTATATTAAAAGTCTAAATACTGACATCCTCTATTTACTTCCTATTAATGAAATCGGCGTTGAAGGAAGAAAAGGAGATTTAGGCTCACCTTATTCAATTAAGGATTATTTAAAGATTAATCCTGAATTAGGCAGCTTAGAAGATTTCATTTCTTTAATTAATGAAACTCATAATAAAGGGATGAAAATCATGATTGATATCGTTTTTAACCACACGTCACGCGATTCAAAAATTTTAAATGAACATCCAAACTGGATGTATAAAGACAAAGGAGGAAATTTCGCTAATAAATGTGGTGATTGGAGCGATGTCTATGATTTAGATTATAGTAATGACGACTTAATTCATTATTTAGTCTATGAAGTGATTCATTTTTATTCTTCAATCGGAGTTGATGGCTATCGTTTTGATGTCGCTTCTTTGATTCCAAGCAAATTTTTTATTGAATTAAAAAAGATGCTCGATAAAGAATTTCCAAATACAATTTTATTAGCTGAAAGTATTCATACTTCATTTAATACATATGTAAGAAGTCTAGGATTTAATGCTTTAAGCGATGCTGAACTTTTCATGGACGGTTTTGATTTATTATATTGTTATAATACATTTGAACCTATCCAAAATTACTTAAAAACTCGTAAATCAACTTATCTTGATCAATATAAATTATTATTAGCTAGTGATGAAGCTATTACCCCTTCTTTTGCTTTAAGAATTAGAGGATTAGAAAATCACGACCAACCAAGATTAATTGAATATACTAAAAACGAGAGATTGCTTAGAAATTTAGCGGCCTATCCAGTATTTATGAAAGGACCAATGTTTATTTATAATGGTTTAGAAACTAAGGCTGATCACAATTTATCTTTGTTCACAAAAGATTTAATGGATGATTCAATTGACCAAGAATGGTTTGATTTTATAAAAAAACTTACCGAATTTAAAAAAGAAAAGAGAAATCTAGATATTAGAGTTAGCGATTGTTTACAAACAAAAGGCAACAACTTAGTTATTAAAAATACTTATAATGATGATTCAATTAGCTATGGTTTATTCTCTTTCTCATTATCTCCAAATGGTGTTTTAATTAAAAATGAACATCTTGAAAATGGCACATATGTAGATTATTTAACAAATAAATTAATCTTTATTAAAAATCATTCCATTAAAGTTAAAGAACCTCTATTTTTAATTAAAAAAGATTAAAAATTAAAAAAATAAACTAATAGTATATATTTAGTAGATTATTAGTAGTTAATCAGTATATATTTAATTGCTAAATAAAACCCATTATGCTCTAGCATAATGGGTTTTGCTTTTTTAATTAGAATTCATCATCATCATTTAAGAATTCAGGGATGATTGATTCTTCTTCGTTTACAGGAGTCTCTTCTGTTATTTCAGCTTCTCCTTCTGCTTTTAACTTACTTTGTTCAACACTCTTTTCAAATAAAGCTTGTTGCTGTTTATCTCTTTCAGCTTTAAGAGCAGTTAAATCAAGTTTACTTCCTGGATTAACAGAGAAATCAAATTCTGTATTAAAATCACCGGCTATAATTGAAACTAAAATTTGGTCTTGGAGTTGATCGTTAACACTAACCCCAAATTTTGAATCTAAATTACCGCCAGTTTGTAAAATCATATGATCTACGCATGTTTGGCAATCC
>CASEST010000023.1 GCA_949290725.1 uncultured bacterium | reverse complement strand
TAAAATTAAAATTATTTAATAAATATAATCCATCAACGATAGTAACTGCTTCTAAAATATTAATTCGCGAATATTTTACTTTATTTAAATTATTTAAAATTGAAGATAAATAACCAACTCCAGTTGGTTCAACAATCAAATAATCAGGATCTAAAGAGTTAGAGATAGCTAAAACTGATGAAGCAAATTCTCCTTTAGAAGAACAGCATATACAACCTTCACTAAATTCTAAAACTTTCATTTTCGAAGATAATGAAGCTTCTTCTTTTAAAGTGGAGCTATCAATATTGATAGCTCCATATTCATTTTCTAAAATACAATAATCACGTTTAGTTTTTTTAATTATTTCTTTAATAAAGGTGGTTTTTCCAGCTCCTAGAAAACCAGAAATAACTAAAATATCCATGATAAATAACTAGATTATTCTTTATCCTTAGGAATTCTAACGACTGGTTTAATTAAATCTCTTGGCTTATCTCTCATTAAGAATAATGCTTCTTCAAGATGTTCCCAACCATCAAAGACATGAGTAATGAGAGGATGGACATCGAGTTTACCAGCAGCGACTAATGAACCAAGTTTTTCCATTCTTAATCTTCCGCCTGGCATTAATCCACCATTGATTTGTTTATGTCCCATACCAACGCCCCATTCAGTACGTGGAATATTGATATATTGGCCGCTACCTAAATAGTTGACATTACCAATTTTTCCGCCTGGTTTTAAGCAATCGACCGCTTCTTCAAATGTTTCGCATTCTCCACCAGCAATAATAACTTTATCAACGCCTTTTCCATCAGTGAGTTTTAAAACTTGTTCAGCGATTGGGCCGTCTTTATAAGAAATAAAATCGGTTGCACCATAACCTTTAGCAGCTTCAACACAAACTGGACGAGTACCAACAGCGATAATTCTACTAGCACCTCTAAGATTTGCTCCGGCAACAGACATTAATCCAACAGGACCAATACCGATAACTAAGACGACATCACCATATTGAACATCAGCAAGCTCAGCTCCATGGAATCCGGTAGGAACCATATCAGAAAGCATACAAGCATCGACTGGGTCGATATTATCTGGTAATAAAGCTAAGTTACCATCAGCATCATTAACATGGAAGAATTCACTAAAGACACCATCTTTAAAGTTAGAGAATTTCCAACCATGTAACATTCCTCCTGAATGCATTGAATAGCCAGCTTGAGCTTCTAAAGAATTCCAATCTGGAGTAATAGCTGGAACTAAAACTTTGTCTCCAGGTTTAAAATCTTTAACAAGTGAGCCAACCTTAACAACTTCAGCGCAGCATTCATGACCTAAAATCATATTATGTCTTTCGCCGATAGCTCCTTCCCATAAAGTATGAACATCAGATGTACAAATAGCGACTGCTAATGGTTTGCAGATAGCATCTAATGGCCCACATTCTGGGACTGGTTTTTCGATCCAGCCAGATTGGCCGATCTTTAACATTGCATAACCTTTCATTATGTATCTCCTTTTCAATAATTTAATTCTATCATTAATCTAATTTTTAAAAAAATAAAATGATAAGTTTTTTAAATATTTAAAAAATGCCGATTTTATCGAATATATTTTATCTTTATAAAAGTTTTATTAATGAATAATCAATTAGAATTATTCATTAAAATATTCATCATATAATTGATTAATCTTTAAAAAATAAGGGAGATAAGAACGATAAAAAAAGCTCATTTTTTTATTTAAATAAGGCTTATAACTTAATTGATCTATTTTTTTAAAATCATATTCCCCATTAACTTTCCAAGAATTAAATAATCCAATATTAATCGCATCTTTAGGACAAAAGAAAGAACAGCGCATGCACATTAAACAATGATGATGAAACTTGATTTTATTATCCTTAGTTAAATAAATATTATTTGTTAAACATTCATTAATACATCTTTTACAGTTGATACATTTTTTATTATCGACCTTATAAAAGAAAGAATTAATCGTTCCTCCAATTCGTTGAATCTTAAATAATTTAGAATTTAATAAAATAAAGATGTTTGATTTGATTAATCTTTTTGATAAATCTAAATTTAATTTAATTTCTTTAATTAAAATATCTTCAATCTTTTGATTATAAAAAAATAATTCTTTAATATGTTCATCTTTAAAGCGAAAATGAATATTATAAGGATAAAGAAAATGATATTCTTTAATATTATTTTTATTGATTGAATGATGTTTAGCTAAATATTTTTTTAAAGTAAATGATGAGGAATTGTTTAATCTTAAAGCTTCTCCACTCTGTTTAATAATAATTATTTTTAATAAAGATAAATCATTATCTTTATTAAAATCAATAATTCTTTTAATCTCTTTTTCTAATAGTTTAATCGAATTAAAAGCATAAATTGGATAAGCGATAAATAGATATGAATATTCTTTTAAATCGATATTCTTTTTCTTTTTAGCTAATGGAAAATATAAAGAATAAGAAGAAATAATCTCTTCTTTAATTAAACGTTTAGAAATTTTTAAAACTAAATCTAAAGTATTATTCGTTCCACTATAATAGATAAATAAAGCTTTTTTATTATTAATATTATTAATATTTATCTCTTCCATACTTATTTATTTTAACTTAAAAAAGTAATTATCTAAATCAATAAAATATTCTTCATTTAATTTTTTTAAAGAATAATAAAACTCCTCTTTTTTAATTCCTTTAATTAAATATAGTTTTGGATAATAGAAGGTATGAAAAAATAATGAAGGTCCAAGCCATGAATATAAAAAGAGATTATTATTATCATTATTATTAGATTGATCAAATAATAAATCGATTGATTTTAAAGAAGATAAAGATGCATATTTAGGAGACATAAAAATTATTTTCATGATTGGTGGAATAAAAATATAAAATAATTTAGGATAGGCTTTATTCTTTTTATCAAATAGATTAGTTAATGCTATTCCAGGATGTGTAATTAAAATAGCTAAATCAGGATTTTCTTTTTTTAAAGATATTAAATAAATATTTAATAATCTTTTAGTCAAAGCATAGCGTTTAGTTTTATTTTTCGAATTATAAAAAAGTAATTTATTATTATCATTTAATTTTCTTTTATAATCATATTTAAAAAAGTAATAAGATAAGGATGATGTAAAAGATAGCTTAATATTTTTATTAATTAAGCTATCTTTTGTTTTATATAAGATATAGCTAGGAATTAAATAATTAACTAAAAAAGTTTTATCATATAAATGATTAAATTTTGATTCAATCTCTTTTAAATAATAGATATCTTGATGATATATTCCAATATTATTGATTAATATATCAAAGTTTAACTGATTATTATTTATCTCATTAATAAATTTATTTACTGATTTAAAATCTAAAAAATCTATATATAATAGATCAATTATTTTTTCTTTATTATCTTGATATATTTTATTTTCTTTAATTATCTCTTCTTTTACTTCATTTAATAAATCTAAGTTTCTTCCAGCTAAAATTAAATTAACCTGATAATATTTAGCTAATAATAAACTTAAAGCTTTCCCTATTCCGCCACTCGCTCCTAAAATTAAAACTTTTAAAGAAGGAGAAATATTTTTAATATTCTTCTTTAAATATTTATTTAATCTTTTTTCACTAATATCCATCCTCTCTATTTTAACTTAAAATAATTAAATAAAAGAAATATTTTATAGTTAATCTCTCCTATTTTAGTTTATAATTAAAAGGCTATGAAAAAAGATAATAATTTATATCATCTCACCTTTAAAGGTGATAACGCTCCTTTTTCAACGAGGTTTACTTATTCTTTTGTTTCAACTTTCCGAGACGCTTTATTACAATTTGTCTCCTTATTTTTACTTTTATATGTTCAATTTGCTTCACCTTTAGGTTTAGAAGATTTAACTAACTATCAAAATATGTATTTAATGATTACAATCGGCCTTGTAATCATTAAAGTATTAAGTGGATTAATCTCTCCTTTTACATCTTATTTTATTGAAAAAAGAACGATTAAATTTGGTAAATTTCGTTTTTTTACTCTCTTAGGAGCGATTTTATCTTCCATCTTTTATTTTTTAATGTTTACTCCAATAGGAAAAGGTTATACCTATGTAAGTTTATTTTTACTTTTTGTTTTATTTCAAGAATTATTATATCAATTTAATGATATTGCCTTTTGGGGCTATCTTCCTACAATCGCTAAAGAGAATAAAGTTCGAATTAAAACTTTATCGATCATGAATACTTTTATTGCGATAGGAAGCTATACAATTTGTGCTTTATCGCCTTTATTAACTACTGGAGATGCTAAAAATAATTTAACAATTACTGCAATTATTATTGGACTTTTATATTTAATCTCACAAATTATCTTTTCAATCTTTTTTATGAGAGAAAGAGAAGATAATATTACTTTAAAAGATAATGAGGATAAGAAAAAAGACTCATATTTAAAAAATTATGCGATTTTATTTAAAGATAAACAAATTTTAATTGCGATGATTTCTTTTTTCTTAGTATTCGTTTCTCAATTTGTTGTAATCGGTAATAGCGTTAATTATTTTTATTATAATTATGGCTATGGTTCTTTTGATTCATTACCATTAAATAATGCTTTATTAAGTGGCGGAGCTTTATCTTTTCTTTTTTCTATCTTATATGGGATAGGTTCTACTTTAGGTATCTTCCTTTTTCCTTATATTAATAAACTTCTTTCAAAAAAGAAAATATTAATAATCGCAGCAATATTTTTAACCTTAGGTTACTTATATTTATTTTTCTTTGGTTTAAATATCGGCCAAGAGATTGGATTTTTCATCGTTTCTTTTATCACCTTCTTCTTTCAAGGCTTAACCTATATTATTTTTACGAATAACTGTACTAATTTAGCTGAATATCATGAGCACTTTTTTAAAGAGAAAAAGGAATTAACAATCGCTTCTTTTAAATTTTTAAGCGTTAAAACTGCTAATGGATTACAAACTTTATTACTATATTTATTTTTAGCACTTTCTTCTTTATTTGGTGTTTCTAATGAAATTTCTAATGTTGAAGCTTCGTTTAATTTAGGAGAAATTACTAGTCAAGAAAAAACTCAATTGATTTATCAAATTATTACTCGTAATGATTTAACTAATAACTTATTAATTTATCGTATCGGTTTTACAATTCTTCCACTTATTCTATTATTAATCGCAATTATCATTACAATTAAGTTTTTAAAGATTAATGATGAAAAATATTATAATGAGATAAAAAATCAGTTAATTCAAAAATAATTAATTTAATAATAAAAACAGATTAGAAACTTAATTCTAATCTGTTTTTTTATTTAATTATTTCTTTTAGCTTCTTCTCTTAATTTTTTACGATATTTTAATTTAGCAACTCTAATTAATTTATATGAACCTAAATATCCGATAAAGATAACAATAAATACAATTAAAGTAATTGTAATCCAAAGTGGGAGCGGATTAACTTTAACATCTTCCCACATTTGAACGATTCGATCGTTTTGATCACCAAAATCATTCATAACATATAAAGTTTCGATATCTTCTTCATTAGGATATTGCGCTCTTAATAAACGACCTTCAAAAGAATTCATATCAGTATGGATAATAATTGGAACATTCCCATTTTCATCTTTTTTAAAGGTGAAGACTCGATCATCAACCTCTTCATCTTCAAAGATTTCTCCTGAAACATACGATAAATCAACGCTAAATTCTTCTTCGAAATTAAAGAAAGAAGAGATATCATAGCTATCATATTGGCTTAAATCTTCATCATCATCCCCATCGCTTAAATCATAGCAATACAGCATATAAGCAAGCATTGAAAGACTTGTATCGCTATTATCTAAATTTGATGATGTAATAAATGAAGTATAACCATTATAATCAACATTTAAAATTGCATTTTCTGGAGTAGATAAAAAATCTAAGAATTCTAAAGTATATTTATAGGTTTCACTATCATAATATCCTTCTTCATCAATTTTTGGGGTGCACCAAACATCCATCCAAACATTGGCTCCAATTGAAGGAATTGCGAAATATAAATCAACTGGATCTTCTCTTTCTTCAGTCCAATCATCATCAGCATAAAATCCACGATTAATTGAATTAACTGCATCGCCACTCCAAGCTAAATTAACGCCAATTTTTTGAGTGACAATATCATTTTTCCCACTATCTACCTCAAATCCGAAGATATTAGACTTAAGTTCAATTAATTTATTTTTAATTAATTCAATTGTTTCATCACTTGAATCATTAAATTTTTCATTACGAGCTTCATAATCATCGTTCGTATTTAAATAATAATCTTTAAAAACTTCAAAATTTCCAACTGCGAAGGTATCACGCATCGAATCTTTAATTGATTGAGTCCCAGCAATTAAATCATCCCATAAAAAACTATAACCATCATCACTATTAAAAATTTCAATAATTTTTTCTACTCTTTCATCATATGATAAATCTTTAAAGCGAGGGTCTTCATTAAATAAGTTGCCATTTTGATTTAAAACATATTCTGGATTATAAAGAATTCCTAATGTTCCCCACATGTATCCGGCAGCATACTCCCCTAAATTAGTTGTGCCCTCATCATTATTAACTGTTAAAAGATTCATTTTCCCAGGATTAATATTTTCTGGATCGTGTAAAAAGTGAGATACATAATTTGAATAATTAGGTAATGATTCAAAAGGTAATTTAGTTAACATATTTTCGTTAGCTAATCTTTGAACCATATATTCGCTAGCACAAATTAAATCATATGTGGCTTTACCAGTTTGGAGAGTGTTATACATTGTTTCATTGGTATCATAAGTATCCCAAATGACCACAACATTTTTATTATCTCTTTCTAAAATATATTCGCTAAAAACATCAAGTAAAGATTCATCGATATAATCTTCAGCATTTAAAACATGCACATAAATTGTTTCATCGGAACCAGAAACATTACTATTATTCCCTGAACATGAAGCTAAAGAAGCGAGAAGCAAAGGGAAAATAAATAATTTTTTTAAAGAAGATTTTTTAATTTTTTTCATAATTAATAATCCCTCCCTTTTCTAATCTTTCTGCGATTTTTATTTTGATAAATCGTAATTAAGATAACTGCGACTAATACAACAATAAAAATAATTGTAGTTAAAGCTCTCATTTCAGGTGGAATTGGCCCTTTTTTAATTTTAGCTTGAACTAAGGTTGATAAAGTTTCGATTGTATTTTCTCCACTTAATAAACCTGGACCACGAGTGAAAGCTGTTACGATAAAATCATCTAAAGATAAGGTTATAGCTAATAAGAAACCTGACATGATTCCAGGTAAAAGTTGAGGAACCATAACTTTAGATAAAGCTTTTCGAGGTGAACAGCCTAAATCTAATGCTGCTTCATATAAAGCTGGATCCATTTGTTGAAGACGTGGCTTAACATTTAAATAAACAAATGGAACGGAAATAACAACATGGCCAGCTAATAATGTCCAAAAAGAGAAAATTTGTTCATGGAAAATAGTATTTCCTATAAAAACGAACATGACTACTAAAGATAAAGCCATAACAATTTCCGCATTAACAACTGGAATTTGATTTAAATTTTCTAAAATAGCACGATTTCTTTTCCTTGAATAAAATGCACCAATTGCCCCTAAAGCACCTAATAAAGTCGATACAAAGGCTGAAATAATTGCAATAATAACCGTATTTCCTAAAGCAATCATTATTTCTTCATCTTGGAAAAGACGGCCAAAAAGTTCTAAAGAAAAACCATTCCAATCGCCAATATAGGTTGTATTAGTAAAAGAAAAAACTATTAAAACAAAAATTGGGACATAAGTTAATAACAAAACAAGATATAAAAATGTATATCCAAAAGCTTTTTTTACCATTTTGACGACTTACCTCCACTATCTTTTTCAGTATAATTACGTGTAATTAACATAGTTATACCAACGATCAATAACATAATAATCGCCATAAATGAAGCACTATTCCATTGATAATTAGAGAAACCAATATAAATGGAATTGCCAAATAAAACGACTTTACCTTCACTTAAAATTTCAGGAATAACATAAGATGACATCGTAGGCATAAAGACCATTTGAGCAGCGCTTACTAACCCTGGAATACTTTGAGGGAAGATAGATTTTGTAAAAACTTGAACACGATTACATCCTAAATCCATCGCTGCTTCAATTTGAGATTTATCTAATTTAAGCATTGTTGAATATAAAGGAAGAATAACAAAAGGAAGATAGTTATAAACTAATCCAATCATTGTAGCTAAATAAGGATGTTCGCCACCACTAATATTTAACCAAGTTAAAACATCTCTAGTTGCACCAGTTCTTAAAACGAAATTAATCCACATTGGCATCACAAAAAGCATAACAATGACATAATTTGTTTTAAACTCTTTTGATGCAAGAATATAAGCGATTGGATAGCCTATAAGAATACAGATAATTGTATTAATAACGCTAAAGAGTAATGATTGAATTAAAACATTAATCTTATTAGTTGAAGTAAAAAATGAAATTAATGAATCAAAAGTAAAATAACCATTTGAATCAGTAAAGGCATAGAAAACAATAAATAAAATTGGAATAACTACAAATAAAATTAAGAAGAGAAAATAAGGAATACAAAGTTGTTTCCTTTGTAAACTAAATCTCATAGTTGCTAGCCTCTTTCTTTAAACGAAGTTTAATATCTTCTTTATTTACGTGAATTCCAACTTTATCGTTTAAATTATAATTATAGGTTGAAAGACAAACAAAATCCTCTTCGCTTTCAGTGCGGATAATATATTGATAATGATCACCTTTATAAACACTATCAACAATTTCACCGACAATTTGTGCTTCATCACTTTCGATATCATCGATAATTTCAATTTTATCTAAAGGAATTTCAGCAACAACATCAGCATCATTAAAATCATATTTTTTGCCTTTTTTATCGATGATATAGCCATCTTCTTCTTTGCTATTTTCGACTAATTGAAGAATGTTGCATTCAAATGGCATATCGTCAATCATGACCATATTTTCTTTATTAATCCAGGCATCAGTATAAATATTTGTAGTGAAATCTTTTTTCATAATATGAATAGATTCAGCTTCAATATCTAAACCGACTTCATCTTGGTCATTATATTCTTTAGTTGATTTAACCATAACTTCATTTTTGCCAACTAAAACAATATATTGATAATTTACACCTTTAAATATTTTTGAAGAAATCTTTCCTTGTACCATTCCTTCGCCTTTATTTTTAATGATGATATCTTCAGGACGAACGACAACATCAACTTTTTCATTAACAGGGAAGTCATCAATACAAGCAAAGTTATGATCTAAGAAACGAACTGTTTTATTTGAAAACATTGTTGCGTTATAAATATTTGATTCGCCAATAAAGTCAGCAACGAAAGCATTTTTAGGCTCATCATAAATATCTTTTGGTTTACCAATTTGTTGAATAACGCCATCTTTCATAACTACGACTGTATCAGACATTGTTAAGGCTTCTTCTTGATCATGGGTAACATAGATAAAAGTAATACCAAGTTTTGTATGCATCTCTTTTAATTCAAGTTGCATATCTTTTCTCATCTTTAAATCTAATGCCCCTAAAGGTTCATCAAGTAAAAGAATTTCTGGTTCGTTAACAATCGCACGAGCGATAGCAACTCTTTGTTGTTGACCACCACTTAAAGTATCGATACTACGATCTTCTAACGCTTCAAGATCAACAATCTTTAAAGCACGAGCTACCTTTTCATCAATTTCTTGATTACTTAATTTTTTATATGTATATGCTTGAACTTTATTGTTTTTAGCTTCTTCAAGCAAATCATTTAAACGATTTAATTTTTCATTTTTTTCATCATCATTTAAGTGTTTATTTTTCTTAGTTAAAGAAATTTCTCGTTTAATATCTTTAATCTTGTTTTTATCGATTTCGAAAACAGGTTTACCTTCCTTATCTATTTTTCTAACAGGAATCTTCTTTAATCTGAGCCCGAATGCGATGTTATCATAAACATCTAAATGAGGAAATAGTGCATAACGTTGAAAAACCATGTTAATTGGTCTTTTGTTAGGCGGTAAATTTGAAATGTTTTTGCCATTTAAAAGAATTTCACCTTTAGAAGGGAATTCAAATCCGGCAATCATTCTTAGTGTTGTTGATTTTCCACAACCAGAAGGTCCTAAAAAGGTAACGAATTCACCTTTTCGAACATAGAATGAGAAATTATCAACTGCTATTGTTTCATCTTCAAAGATCTTAGAAACATTTTTAAGCTCAATAATATAGTTTTTATTCTCCATAAATAACCCCTTTACTACCTGCCTTAAAAATAAAACATTGAGTAAAAATATAAAGAAAAATAATTAAAAAAACAACATATTTTTTTTAATTATTTTTTTTCGACCATTTTTAAATGTTTTAAAAATCGAGATTGTATCGATAAATATCGTGTTTTTTAAACTTTTTTTCTTTTAAAAAAATTTAAAGATTTTTAAATAAAAACCGCAATAAAAAACCATTTTAAATTTGACTTTAAAATGGTTTAATTTTTCTTTAACTTTTATTAATTATTTTTTTAAAAAATATCTTCACGAATAATTGTTTGGTCTTTATCTCTTCCAGTTGAGATAATTACAAATTTAATCTCTAGATACTCTTCGATAAATTTAATATATTCTTTTGCTTCAATTGGTAAATCTTCAAACTTTTTAATATTTGAAATATCGACGCCTTTAAATGATTTAAAAGTTTTATAGATTGGTTTAGCTTGATATAAAGTTTTTAATGAAGAAGGAAGATAATCGATTTTCTGATTATTAACTTCATAAGCAACACAAACTTTAATTTCATCTAAATGAGAGAAGACGTCTAATAAAGTTAAAGCCCCATATTCAAAACCATTAACATTTTTTGAATATTTAAGTTGAACTAAATCTAACCAGCCAATTCTTCTAGGACGGTGGGTATTAACTCCATATTCATGGGCAATCTCACGAATTTTATCGGCTGTTTCATTTTCAAATTCACTAACGAATGGGCCTTCACCTACTCTGGTTGTATAAGCTTTAATAATTCCAATTGCTCCATCAATATAACCTAAACCAATTCCAGAACCACTTAAAGCGCCTCCAGCAATAGTATTTGAAGAAGTAACATAAGGGAAGGTACCAAAATCAACATCTAACATAGTTCCTTGAGCTCCTTCAAATAAAATCTTTTTATTTTCTTTTCTTAATTTAGCTAATAAAGAGACTGTTTCTTTAACATGAGGCAAAATTAATTCGCGAGCTTTTAAATAATCGCTAATTGTATCTTCATAAGAAATTGGTTCGCCACCATAAAATTCAATTAACTTATTTTTTTCTAATAATTTTGTTTTATATAAATTAGCAAAATCTGGATCGATAAAATCAACCATTCTTAGACTGCTTCTTTCAGCCTTATCCGTATAGGTAGGTCCAATTCCTTTTTTAGTTGTTCCAATATTTTTATCTTTTAAAGCTTTTTCTTTTAAACCATCTAAAGCAATATGATAACTTAAATCTAAAGTAGCTAAAGGAGAGATAACTAAATTATTTAAACTATAACCACTAGCTAATAATTCTTCCATTTCTTTAGCTAAAGATAATGGATTAATGACCATCCCATTACCCATAATATTTAATTTATCTTCATAAAAGATTCCTGAAGGAATTGAACGAAGGTGATATTCATTATTATTAAAAATAACAGTATGACCAGCATTATCGCCACCTTGATAGCGAATAATAACATCGGCTTTGCTAGCTAAATAATTAGTGATTTTACCTTTTCCTTCATCACCCCATTGAGAGCCGACAACTACAATTGATTTCATAAATTAAATAATCCCCACTTTCTTATAAACATTTTTTATATTTTTAAAGACGTAATCATATGAAAATAATTCATCTAATTCATCTTTAGTTAATAAGTTTTTAAAGAATTCATCTTTTAATAATAAATCTTTTAATTGAAGATGATTATCATAGGCATAAAAAGCTAATTTTTGAATTTGATCATAAATCTCTTCGCGGCTAAGATCAGTTTTTTCTTCTT
>CASEST010000022.1 GCA_949290725.1 uncultured bacterium | reverse complement strand
CCTAGTCAAGATAAATCTTATTTATTTTCAATGACTAATTTAACAGTTCATTTTATTGTTCCATTATTAGCAATAATCGATTTTTTATTTTTTGATTTTAAGATTAGATTTAAAATTTATACTCCATTATTAGGATTAATAATGCCTTTATATTATTGTTTTTTTGTCTTTTTTATTTGTATCCCTTTAAGAGTTAATTTTGGTAATAGTTATGTACCTTATTATTTTTTAGATTATAAAACATTAGGTTGGTTTAAAATCACTTCTAATGGGATTGGGGTATTTTATTGGATAATTATTTTAATTATTTTTATTTGTTTATTATCCTATTTATTTTTCTCATTATCTCTTTTAAATAAAAAGATAATGAGAAAAATAGGATTTAATCTTGAAATTAAAAATTAATCTTTAATTTAAACTTTTTAATATTCATTTAACAATTGATAGTTTATAATTTTTATTAGTTAGTTATGAATTATAAAAGTTTTGAAAGAGCAGTTATTTTTGATTTAGATGGCACTTTATGGGATGCCTTATCTTCTTTGACTAAATCTTGGAATAAGGCGATGGTCGATAATAATTTAGCTTATCGCTTCGACCAAAATAAAATGAAATCATATATGGGTTTAACTCCTGAAGAGACCGCTATTTTAGCTTTTAATGATGTGCCATTAACTTTAGGAATGAAATATTTTTCTTTAGCTTTAAAAGAAGAGATTAAATATTTAAAAGATTATCCAGGAAAGTTATATCCTAACGAGAGAGAAGTTTTAAAAAAGCTAAAAGAAAAATATCCTTTATTTATTGTTTCTAATTCCGATAAAGGCTATATAGAAAATTATTTATCTTCTTTAAAAATGGATGAATATTTTTTAGATCATCTTTCAGCTGGCGACACTAACTTAGAAAAATGGCAAAATATCTTATTAATTAAAGATAAATATAAGATTAAAGATTATATTTATGTTGGCGATACCTTAAAAGATTATAACGAAACTAAAAAAGCTAATGGAAAATTTATCCATTGTACTTATGGTTTTGGAAAGATTGAAGAAGATGTTCCTTCAATTAAAAATTTAGATGAATTAATAGCATTAGTTGATAAATTATTTGATCTTTAATGGAGGGGCTTTATGGAAAATAATTTAACTCAAACTAAAACGTTAAAACTTAATTATAAAAGAACGATTATTATTGGTTTTGCGTTTTTTGGAATCTTACTTTTATGGCAAGTTTATGATTCTTGGTGTCCAACTTTTTTAACTGAATTATTTAATGATTTATTTCATGCTTCAAGCGCTGAAGAAGTTCAATATTTAGTTGGAATTATTATGGCTTTAGATAATTTAGCCGCCTTAATTTTATTGCCAATCTTTGGAAGTTTATCTGATAAAACTAAATCTCCAATTGGAAAAAGAATGCCATATATTTTAATTGGAACTTTAGTATGTGCTATTGCCTTCCCATTTATTCCGGTTTTATTTCATTATCATAATATCGCTGGAACGATCGTTTTAATGTTAATTGTAGTCGTTTTTTCAATGATGTATCGTAATCCAGCTGTTTCTTTAATGCCAGATATGACTCCTAAACCATTAAGAAGTAGAGCTAATGGAATTATTAATATCATGGGTTATATCGGTGGCGCTTTTGCTACTGTTGTAGGAATTTTCTTTGTTTTAAGCGATTATTTAGGAACTGGAAATGAAATTGATTCCTGGGCTTATCAAAATATTTGGGTTATTGAAATTCCATTTTTAATGGCTTCAGTTTTGATGGTTATTTCAGCTTTAGTTTTATTTTTCTCCATTAAAGAAAATAAAATTGAAAAAGAGATGGCTGATGAAATGCGTTTAGGTGAAGAAATGAGTGAATTAAAAGAGAAGGTTGATGATGACGCTCCTTTAAGCAAAACTAATCGCACGATGCTTATTTTAATCTTGCTCGCTGAATTTTTCTGGTTTATGGCTGATAATGGTATTGGCACATTTATGGGCAATTATACTATTTATTATTTCGAAGCTAGTTCCTCTTCAACGATGATTAATACGATTGTTGGTGGCGTTGGCTCAGTTATTGGCTTTGCTTTAGGTGGAATTATTGCAAGTAAAATTGGAAGAAAATGGACTTTAGTTAGCGGATTAGGTTTAGCTTTACTTTCTTATGTTATTTGGGGAATTTTAAGTGGAGTTTTACTTGGTTTCCAACAAGGTAGCGGTACATTCCCAGTTTATTTATATATTATTTGGTTTGTTAAAGGTTTTGGAATGAGCTTAGTTCATGTTAATTCTTATCCGATGGTCGTTGAACTTTGTACTTCAAAAAAGATTGGAAAATTTACCGGATATTATTACGCTTCTTCAATGGCTGCTCAAACAATCACCCCAATCGCCTTAGGTTCAATTTTATTAATTCCTGGATTTGATTTTGGAATATTACCATTTTATGCAATCGGTTGCGTATTAATTTCTTTAATTGTTTTCTTATTTATTAAAAATGTTAAGAGTGGAAAAACTGAATTTAAAAAAGGACTCGAAAGTTTAGATAATCAAGATTAAATTATGAAAAAAAGTAAAGTTATTCAAAGAATTAATCCTTTATTTTTAAAAGGAGTAGCCCATCGAGGATTGCATAATAAAGAAGGAATTATTGAAAATTCCTTCTCTGCTTTTAAAAATGCGACCAATCATAATTTTCCAATTGAATTAGATGTTCATTTAACTAAAGATAAGCAATTAGTTGTAATTCACGATTCAACTTTAAAACGCGTTACAAATAAAGATGGAATCGTTGAAGAATTAACTTTAAAAGAGATTAAAGATAATTATCGTTTATTAAACGATGAAGAAGTTCCTTCATTAAAAGAAGTTTTAGAATTAGTTAAAGAAAAAGTTCCTTTAGTTATTGAACTTAAACCAGATACCAAAACTAAAAATTATCGTGAATTAGCCTTAAAAACAGTTAGTTTAGTAAATAAAATGATCAAAGATAAGAAAAATATAATTTTTATTTCTTTTTATCCACAAGCTCTTTTAGCTATTCCAAAAAAAGAATATATTCGTGTTTTATTAGTTAATAAAGCTAATTCTTATGCTTATATTGCTCGTCATTTATTTGAAGGAGTCGATTTAGAATATATACTTTTTAAAGAGAAAAAATATCAAAAATCAAAAAAGAAACGTTTAACTTTGGCTTGGACGATCGAAGATTTAACTTCGTTTAATTTAGCTAAAGAATATGCCGATAGTTTAACCTTTCAATATTTAGATCTATCTTTATTTGATAATAAATTATGAACCGTTTAAAAGAATATCTCCGTTCATATTTAAATAATCAAGAAATAATTGATCAATTAAAAGAAAAGAGCGATTCTACTAATCTAGAATCGGTCTTTTTAAATATTAAGAATGTTTTTAAGATCGAAGATAAAAAGTTAACTTTTAAAACCTCTTTTTTAGAAGCAATCTCTGGTAATGGGCATGAATTATTCCGTATATCATCTTTTATTTCTTCTTCTTTATTATCATTATTATTTTTTTATGAAGCGATTAATAGTGGAGGGATTTATTTTACTCTTAATAATAAAAAAGTATTATTCGACAAAATCTATTTCGAATTTAAATCCCCAACATTAACTAATAAACATTTTGATAAATTTACTGCAGCTAATTATGATGCTTTAATAGTTTCTTCTTTAAATAAAGAAGTGATATTTATTGAATCTAAATTTACTGAATTTTTAGAATATGATAATTTTAAAATCTCTTATCGCTATCAAAATGATTTAGTAACCAAACCTTTAGTTAATGATTTTTTTAATAAACTTAAAAATAATCATTATAAAAAGGGAGCTAAACAATTAATTACGCATTATTCAGGAATAATTAATTATAAAAATAAATTAAAGAGTAATAAAATTGATTATAGTTTTTTAAACTTTAATCAATTTTATAATTATTCTTTATTAAATCCGACTATTTATTTTATAAGCGTTTTATATGATGTTAGAAAGATTAAAGATAAAGATTATTCTTCCTACTTTTTAGATTATCGAAACAATGTTTATAATAAATTTAAAAAGATAGTTAATAATAAGCTGAATAATGATATTACTATTTTAAATTTAACTACCTTTCAAAAATTATATAAATATAATTTAAAGAATAAAGATGAGTTTAATAAAAATATTGCTAATTTTTATCATTTAGATGAATAAAGGAATTAAAAAAGATGAAGATTGTTATTTTAAAAGATTTAAAAGCAGATATTAAAAAAGAAATTTCATTATTAAAGAAATATCATCATCAAGTAAGTTATTATCAAGATAATATTACTGATTTAAAAATCATTCAAAATCGTTTAAAAGATGCTGATATTTTAATTAGCGACAATTTTAAATTAGTTAAGGAACACTTTCTTTTAGCTCCCTCTTTAAAAGCAATATTTATTGCTTTTACTGGTTTAGATCATCTCCCTTTAGTCTATTTAAAAGAAAGAGGGATAGAAGTTTATAATGCTAGTGGCTATGCTACTAATAGCGTCGCTGAATTAAATTTATTGTTTCTTTTATTAGGGTTAAGAAAATATAATGAATTATCTTATTTAAATAAAAGAATTGGTGAAGAATTAATTAATAAAACTATTGGTTTT
>CASEST010000021.1 GCA_949290725.1 uncultured bacterium | reverse complement strand
CGATCTTTATAAAGGTGAAACTTTATGTATTGTTGGTGAATCTGGTAGTGGAAAATCTGTTACCAATAAAGCGATTATGGGAATTAGCGCCGCTAATGCTATAATTGAAAATGGTTCTATTATGTATGAAGGGGAAGACTTAATTAGAGTTTCTGAAGAAGAATTCCATCGTATTAGAGGACATAAGATTGGAATGATTTTCCAAGATCCACTTTCAGCTTTAAATCCTGTTATGAAAATCGGTAAGCAAATTACCGAAGCAACCTTAATTAATCGCGACATTTTAAAGAAACATTATCGTGAATTAATTTCTAAAGAATTAGTTAAGGAAAGAAATACTAAAACTAATTTCATTTATGATGTTGAATCAATCAAAAATGAAATTTCATTAATTAAAGATTTTAATAAAAAATTTGATGCATTCGTCAAAAAGGGTGATGAAGAAAATAAAGAAAAAATTCTTGGTGAAATTACCCGCTATGTCAACGATACAAAAATTAAGACTTCCAATGAGTTAGATCGTTTAGCGGAAAGAAAAGCTCATTATGAAAGAAAAATTAAAAGAGTTAATGAAAATAACGAAAGTGAACTTAAAAAACTTATCGCTGATGTTGAATTAAATCATAATGCTAAATTAATTGAATCATATACCGAATTTGCTAATAAAAGCGAAAACGTTAACGATGTTCACGAGTATTTAGCATTACGTTCATCATTTTTAAAATCTTATCTAATTTTATTAACTAATAATTTTAAAGTTCTATATCCTGTTTTAAAAAAGGATTTAAAAAAACGTAAAAAGAGTGCTAAGATTGAAAATCTTGCCTATGGAAAATCTTTAAAAGAAGAACATGAAGCAAAAATTAGAGCTTTAGAAGAAGAGTTAGCTAAAGCTAGTAAAGCTTTAGAAGATTATACATTAACCTTATCTCCAGAGAGTTTAAAAGAGATTGAAGAAACTAAACTTCATAACGAAATTGCTAATAAGAAGATTAAAAAACTTCAAAAAGGCTCTCAAGACATCAATATTTCTAAAACTGCTAAAGATGATAGTCTTGTTATCTTAGAGTTTAAAGATGAAAAATATAATGCTTTAGTTAAGGAAATTGATGAATGTAATAAAAAAATCGCATTAGAAAATGAAGCTTATATTAATAAAACTAAAATCACTAAAGCTGAAGCTAAAAGAATGGCTCTAGAGGTTATGAAAGAAGTTGGTATCCCAATGCCAGAAAGAAGATTCAAACAATATCCATTTGAATTTTCTGGTGGTATGAGACAAAGAATCGTTATCGCTATTGCTTTAACTGCAAACCCAGATATTTTGATTTGTGATGAACCAACTACCGCTTTGGATGTTACTATTCAAGCCCAAATCCTTGAACTTATTAACCGTTTAAAAAGAGAAAGAAATTTATCTTGTATCTTTATTACTCACGATTTAGGTGTTGTTGCTAATATGGCTGATCGTGTCGCGGTTATGTATGCTGGTAAAATTGTTGAATATGGTTTAGCTAATGAAGTATTCTTTGAGCCTCGTCATCCTTATACTTGGGCTTTATTATCTTCAATCCCTGATGTTGATAGTAAAGAAAAACTTGAAGCCATTCCTGGAACTCCACCAGATATGCTTACTCCACCAGAAGGCGATGCTTTCGCTTTAAGAAGTAAATATGCAATGGCGATTGATTTTAAATATGAACCACCATTCTTTAAAGTAAGCGATACTCATTATGCAGCTACTTGGCTCCTTTATCCTGGAGCACCAAAAGTTGAAATGCCTGCAATTGTTAAAACTCGTATTCAAAATGCTTTAAAAGAACAAGAAGAAAAACTTCATAAGGAGGCTAATTAATTATGGAAAATATCGAAAGAGAAGAAAAAAAGTTAAAATCCTCTAAAAAGAGTCTTCTTGCTAAAGATCAAGAATTATATCAAGAGATGGAAGAAAATGATTTAAAAATCTCTAAAGAAAAAGATGAGGAACAAGATGAACATTTTCCACCTTCTGAAGATATCTTAAAAGATGAAGTCGATCATGAAAAAGCTTTAGAACATATCAAGAGTAAATGTAAATTTAAACAAGAATATGTTGATAATAATATTGTTTTAAGTGTTAACCATTTGAAACAATATTTCTCCTTCGGTAGTGGTATTTCTAAATATAAATTAAAAGCAGTCCACGATATTTCTTTCCAAATTAAAGAAGGTGAATGTTTTGGTTTGGTTGGAGAATCAGGCTGTGGAAAAACCACTACGGGAAGATCAATTATTCGTTTATATAATATTACTTCTGGTTCAATCTATTATAAAGGCTATCGAATTGGAGCTGGCTCTAGATGGAATGAAAAAGAGATTAAATATACTAAGATTCGTTATAAAGCTAAAGTTAAAGAATTAGCTGAGAAGTTAAAAAATAATGAAATCAGCAAAGAAGAACATGATAAAGAATTAGCTGAAGCTAAAACTTATGCTGATAATATTATCAAAGTTCAAAAAGCTAAAATTAAACAAATTAAATATGATGATAGTCACGTTGATCCTAATTTGATGCGTGAGATTCAAATGATTTTCCAAGATCCAATTGATTCTTTAGACCCACGTATGACTGTTGAAACAATTATTTCTGAAGGTTTACAAATTCAAGGATTCCATAATAAAGTCGAAAATCATAAAAAAGTTGTTGAAGCTTTAGAAAGGGTTGGCTTAATTGAAGATTATGCTAACCGCTATCCTCATGAATTCTCTGGCGGACAAAGACAAAGAATTGGTATCGCTAGAGCGCTCGTTATGAATCCTAAATTCTTAATTTGTGATGAACCAATCTCTGCTTTAGACGTTTCAATTCGTGCTCAAATCATTAACCTTTTAAATGATTTAAAAGATGAAATGGGTTTATCTTTACTCTTTATTGCTCATGACTTATCAGTTGTTAAATATTTCTGTGATCGTATTGCAGTTATGTATTTTGGTGAAATTGTTGAATTAGCTAGTAGTGATGAATTATTTAAACATCCACTCCATCCATATACTAAGTCTTTACTTTCAGCAATTCCTAAACCAAATCCATTAACTGAAAAAGAGCGTGTAAGAATTGTTTATAATCCACGTGAAGTTCATGATTATAGTAAAGAAAAACCACGTTTAGTTGAAATTCTTCCTGGACATTTTATTCTCGCTAATAATCCAGAAATCGAAAAATATAAAAAAGAAATTGAAGAACTCGATTTAAAATTGGAAGCGGATAATAAATAAAAATTTATTTAAAAAGAAGCGATTTTGTCGCTTCTTTTTTGTTTTCTTGAAAAACTGATATTTTCTAATTTATTTGCTTTTATTAGCAGATAAAAGCACTTATAATATAGGTCAGAAACAGGAGGTTGTTTTATATTTATGAAAATTTTAAAGAGTAAGACTACATTTATTATTAGTAGTTGTTCAATCTTACTTATTGGATTATTACTTGGTTTATGTATTCCAGCAAGTTTAATCGTAAGCGTACCAATGGGGGGAAGTAGTATAGATGTTTCTGCTTTAATCGTTGAACCATTCTTATCAGTTTTTGGTGGAAATAGCTATGCTAGTGTTGTAATTGAAACTTTTAGAAATGGCTTTTCTCAAGGAATTAGCAGTGTTACTCAATTTAGCACACCATTGACTTTAGCGTTCGATTATTTAACATTTATTGGATTAATTCTCCCTGTAGTTGCAGTTATTTTTGCTTCTATTTTTAATAAAAATAAGGTAGTTATTAGTCTCGCTTCAATTTTAACTTTAGCTGGTGGAATTTTATGTTTCTTCCAAGGTGAGATGTTTAATTCTTTAAATTTAGAAACATATATCGCTCAAGGCCAACTTGATGGTGCTTTAGGTTCAATTATTGATGGAACTTGGTCATATCAAGGAATTGGTGGTATCGTTGCTGGAGTAATCTTTATTGTTTTAGCAATAGTGATTTTATCAAGAGTATTCTTAATTAAAAAAGAAAATAAAGAAGCTAAATAATTTAAAGATTGAATTGATAATTAATTAAAAATATAAAGATTAAAAACTAGCTAATTTGAAACTAGTGTAACAATTAGACACTTTATTATAATTTTGATAAAGTGTCTTTTTTATGTAAATTAACTTTTATATTTTTTAAAATTAAAATAAATTCGAAAAGATGTTCTAACGTCTATCAAAATTTAATAAAAGGATGATTTTATAAAGGATTTGTTTAAAAACTTTCAAAATATAAAATAAATGAATTTGATAGGATAGTTTTTGTCTATACCTTTAAAACAATAATTTGTTGTTGGTGATTACAAATTGTGACTTTTCCAACCATGAATAACAACATCTTTTGAATCGCAGTTAGGGCGAACATCTGGGTTATTATTGCTAAGCATACTTAAAGTGTTACTAAATTCATAATTTTTTAATGTAAATGGGTTTACTTTAAAAATAGTTATCAAGATCAAATAAAGTAGGCATACTGCTTGAATTTATTTTGATAAAAGCAATATAATTTTTACCAATTAAGGGAAAATAACTTTTACCAATATTGGTTAGTCTTCTTTAAATAGTTCCTCCTTT
>CASEST010000020.1 GCA_949290725.1 uncultured bacterium | reverse complement strand
TATTATTGCTAAAATCGTAAGAACCATCTTTAAATTTATCACTAAAGTTCAGCAAAACAGCTGAAGCATTTTCTCCATATACAAATGTATTGTTGCTAATAATTGAATTTGGAGAAAATGAATTAGAGAAAATCATCTGTGTATTCTTGATATCATACAAGAAATATGAATTAGTTATTTTTAATACATCTAATTTTTTAAATCTTAATCCACAGTTAGAAGTAAGATAACAAGAGTTAATAGTTAAACTACTAGTTCCAGTTTTAGAAGAGAAAAAGTCAAAAAAGCCACCATTACTCTTAATATTTAAATAAACATTATTTAATTCGGTCTTAGATTTAATTGAGACTTCGCCTTCTATTTTTAATGAATAATCTTCTTTATTGCTATTACTCAAAGTTCTATTATATTGAACACCATTAATAACAGTGTTTATTCCTTCAATAGTTAAGCCAGTTAAAGTGATATCTCCTAAAATATTAATCGTATTGTTTTCACCACTAACTACCAAATTAACATTATTCATTATTGAAGAAGCATCAATATTAAGTTCGTTATTATTTCCAGATATATTAAGAGTCAAAGCTTGAGTATTATCACTGCTTTGGACATTAACTCCATTAAAATTAATTGTTGTATTAGACGCTTCAAAATTAGCCTTACTCAAGACATAATGACCGCTAAAAGTAAGAATTGAATTATCTTGAGTCGCAGAAGAACCCAAACTGTCTGATGGAGATTCTTTACTTCCACCTTCATTGACAAATGATTTAATAAAAGTTGCACTTACGACATATCCGCCTTCAACCATTTTAGTAGTATACGAATAAGTATTTGAATTAGAATCGAGAACTAACTCTTCATTAACGACTTCACCATTAAGTGAAAATGAATCAAGAGCATATCCTTCATCTGGAACAAATGTAAATGTAATTTCTTCACCAACTAATGCGCTACCTACGCTAGGTAAAACATAGCCATTTTTACTAGGAAGAATTGTATTAGACCAAGCTGTTTCACCTGGATTTCCTTGAGGACCTTGTGGTCCTGTAGCGCCATTATGGCCATTATTTCCATCGGTTCCGTCTTCACCATCAGCGCCTTGAATATTTGAAACTTTTACCCAGCTTCCATCAACTTTTTGATATACATCACTAGTTGATGTATCTAGATACATATCGGTGTCTTTCCCTAATGTATCACTAGGAGCACCGCTTCCAGTATGCCAAACTGAACCATCATCACCTGGTTCTCCTGGTTCGCCAGGTTCACCTTGCTCACCTTGTGGTCCTTGTGGGCCAACCGGACCTTGTTCGCCTGGAGTTGAACTTGCGCAACTACTTACTCCCATCCCAACGATCGAAAGTAAAGCTAGTGCTAATAATCTTTTTTTAATCATGTTTTTCCTCTTTATTAATTTGTTACGATTTGTAACGTCCTAAAAAAAGCATAATTAAAAAAAACAAGTGCCAGCTTAAACTAATCATTTATAAAAAACTAATAGATGTCACATTTTTTGTGATTATTTTTAGATAAAACAATTTTTTCATTATTTCCTTATATTTATTGCATATTTATAAATTTCCCTATCCTTATCATTTTTTTAAAAGATAGCGGCCAAATCAGTCCATTAATAAATATATCTTTGATTGAGAATAAAAATAATAATAGAATAAGAAAGGGCGCATTAAATATGGCAAAATTAGTCTTAGTCGGCGGCGGTTCAGCTAGCGGAAAAACTTATGTTATCGAAGAAGTTATTAAAATAATTGGAAAAGAAAACGTCGTTCATTTTTCGATTGATGATTATTATAAAGATTTATCTTCAATGAGCTTTGAAGAAAGAAAAAAACAAAATTATGATCATCCTAAAGCTTTCGATTGGAAATATATGTTTGAGCAACTTTCCGATTTAAAATCAGGAAAAGCTATCGATAAACCTTTATATGATTATACTAAACATAATCGTAGCGATAAAACTGAACATGTTGAACCTAAAAAGTTAATAATTGTTGAAGGAATTATGGGTTTAGTAAATAAAAAGGTCCGTGATTTAGGTGATTTAAAAGTATTCATTAACGCTTCTAGAGAAAGAAGATTAATTCGTCGTTTAGACCGTGATATTCAAACTAGAGGCCGTGCTAAAGATAATATTTTAGAGCAATACTTTTCAACTGTTCAACCGATGTATGAAGAAATTATCGGTCCATCACAATATTATGCAGATCTTACATTAAATAATGATGGTTATGATAATAAATCAATTGAGGTTTTAGGAGCAGTATTAAAAGCGATGATTAATGGAGAAATTCATTAATAGTTATTAATTTTTTAATAATAAAATAAAGAGGAAGAATTATTCTTCCTCTTTTTCATCCTTATTATCAGTTGATGAAGCTAAATTAATTACAACATCATCATCTTCACTTAACTTTTTATTTTTAATAATATTTTTAATTCCATTAGCTAAAGTATAATAAATCGGAATTAAGAAAAGGATAACCCAATAAGGATGCCATCCGCTTCCATTAGGTAAAAACATTCCTAGCATAAAATAAGCAAAGCAGGTTAACATAACTATTGGAAATTCATTAAGTTTTTTTAAGGCAAAACAATTAATTAATCCTGCAGGAACTGGAATTAAGAAGATTAAAGGCCAAAATAATGCCCAGTTAGCTCCATTTAAACAACCAAGCAAAATATAAATTGCAATGATTAATAAGGCACTGATTCCAGTTAATAATGAAGCGATATTTTTAATAATTTTCTTTCTTCTTTTTTTAGAATGCATAGTAGATGAATTTACTTTATCAACTACATCATCAATATCATCATATTCCGAAAATATTCCTTCTATATGTACCTTCTCACCATCTTTATCATTAATAAAGATGCCTTTTTTCGAAATATAAATCGAATCTTTATTCTTTTTATTTTTCTCTAGATTATCATCTTTAACTTTATAACAATCTTCAATCGATTTATCGACGTTCATCAAATCATCAATTGAAACTCCATATAATTTAGATAAATCAATAATATAATCGATTGATGGAGAAGCATCTCCACTCTCCCAATTTGAAATCGATTGACGAGAAACTTTTAATTTTGAAGCTAACTCCTCTTGAGATAAATTATTCTTTTTACGAAAGTCAGCTAATCTTTTACCTAATTCTTGATTCATAACTTTGCTCCTTTTCTAATAGTTTATTTTAAATTAATAAAAATTAAAGAAAATGTTTCTTTACATTTCTTTTTACAACGATGTAAAGAAAGATTTACAAGTTAAAAATAGCGATAATTATCGAATAATTTTTAATTATTAAAAAATGAAAGAAAAATTAAGTGTAAAAATAATTTTACCTAGTTTATACTATAAAAATGAATATTTTAGTCTCGATTAGAAACCCTTTAGATGATGGGATCACTTCCTTTTTTGAAAAGATTGCCACCTCTAGTTTTGGAGAAACTTGGGTTGAAATGAATACGATTATCTCCTGTTTCTTTGTTTTTTTCTTTTTAATCGCTTTCATGTTTTTATTTTCTAAAGAAAAAAGAACGATTGGTATTTTAATGTTTGTTTCATTAATAATTACTTTTTTAATGAATGATCTAGTATTTAAAAATATCATCTCTAGAAATCGTCCATTCGTCGATTTAAATATTGATCCACTCGGTTTTCATATAGATGGATATTCTTTCCCTAGTGGACATAGTGCACTTTCTTTTAGTGGAGCTTCAACTTTCTTCTTTTATTATTTATTTATTAGTAAAAGAGAAAATAAGACTTATTTAGCTTATTCAATAATCTTTTTAGTGATTGCTTTTTTAATCGCTTTATCAAGAATCGCTTTATTACATCATTATTTTACCGATTGTTTAGCAGGTAGTCTTGAAGGAATAATCTTTGGATTAATCGTTGTCCTAATTTATAAATATCTTATTTTGAAAAGATTGAAGAAATCGTCTTAGAAAAATCAGTAAAGGTAAAAGATGCTACATCTTTTACCTTTTTTAAAGCGTTAATATGAGCATAACTATTTTTAGTTAATTCAAGCATCGATATATCATTTTCTCCATCACCAAAAGTATATAAAGAAGAATAATTTTCAATCTTATTTAATTTTAAAACTCTTTTTAAAGCTTCCCCTTTATTACCATTTAAAGGAGATATATCTATCCAACGATTATTGGCATCAAATACTTCAATATCTTTACTTAATAATTTTAAACCTTGATAGATTTTATAAAATAAATCGTCAATTACTTCTTTAAAGATTGAAATTTTTATGACTTCTTCTTTTTCCATCATCTTTAAAAAATTATCTGCAGTTAAATTAGTAATAGTAGGTATAAGCTCTTCATCAAGATGTAATTCTTCTTTTTCATAATAATAAGCTTTTTCTATGGTAGAAACTAAAATACC
>CASEST010000019.1 GCA_949290725.1 uncultured bacterium | reverse complement strand
TCGATAAATTTTAGATTTTTCTAATAACTCATAATGATTTCCTATCGATTCGACCATTCCATGATACATAACAATTATTTTATCGCAATTCAATAATGAGGTTGCGCGTTGGGATATAATAATCGTAGTTAAACCATCAATATTTTTAATATTCGATCTAATTTTTTTATCAGTAAGAAAATCTAATGCGCTCGTTGAATCATCTAAAATTAAAATATCGCTTTTTTTATATAGCGCGCGAGCGATAGATATTCTTTGTTTTTGACCGCCACTTAAATTTTTTCCATTTTCAACTAATAAATGGTTAATTCCGTCATTAAAATTATTGACAAAACTAATAGCATCAGCTAATACTAAACATTTTAAAACTCGTTTCTCATCATTTATTTTATTGCCAAATATGACATTTTCCTTAATTGTATCATTAAAAATCGAAACTTTTTGAGAAATTAAAGAAATCGAATCATGAAGATATTTTAAATTATAATCCTTGATATTTTCCCCTTTAAAATAAACTTCACCTTCACTAGCATCAAAAAATCTTTCCATCAATTTAATTAAAGTAGTTTTTCCACTTCCGGTTCCGCCAATAATTCCAATAGTTTCACCTTTATGAATTGAAAAATTAATATTTTTGATGACGTAATTGTCGTCAGTATTATATCTAAATGAAACATTATCAAATTTTAAAATTGGCCCATCAAAATGTTCTTTATCAGCAATCTTCCCGTCTTTAATAGAAATTTCAGCTTTTAAAAAGCGATTAACTCTATCTCTAGAAGCCATCGCGCGAGTAAAAACTACTACTAAATTAAAAACAACTACTAGCGCGGTTAAAATATTATTCAAATAAGAAATTAAAGAAACCAAATCACCGCTACTTAAACCAAAAGGGTTAGAAAATTGACTTTGAGCGATAAGAACTATTATTACTGCCGCTCCATTTAATACTAAATAAGTGAGCGGATTAACTAATGCATTTAATAAAGCATTTGTTCTTGCATCTTTATAATAATCAAGAGTTAAATTTTTATATTTTTTAATCTCATCTTCCTCTTTATTAAATGCACGTATGACTCTTACACCATTAAATTCATCATTAGTCGCACTAACAATCTTATCAATTCTTTTTGATACTTTAACTAGTTGTTTACTAGATAAAATAAAAATTACCGTAATTGCAATCGATATTAAAATTACGGCGATTAAAAATACATAAAAAGCATCTATTGAAACAAAAAGGCACATTATTAAGGATCCAACTACTAACAAAGGAGCTCTAATAGCAAGACGAATTAAATTGGCTATACCTATTTGCAAACGATTTGTATCATTAGAAATAATAGTCAATATGTTTCCTTTGCCAAATACTTCGATTTCTTTTAAAGATAAACTATCTAATTTTTTAAAGATTCGATTTCTTAAATCAGTTCCAAAGCCCTGTGAAGCAACACTTGAAAGATATTGACAAACCATCGTTGAAAAAAAGCCTAATATCGCTAAACCTAAAATCATTAAACCAGGAATTATAATATGTAAATAATTCCCACTAATCATAGCTTCATTAATTCCATTATCAATAATTTCTTTCATTAATAAAGGCATTAATAACTCAAAAATGACCTCAAAAGTTTTAAATATCGGCCCTAAAATTAATTGTTTTTTATAGTTTCTTAATGAATATTTAATAGTTTCCATAATTAAATAAAAAACTCTATTCTCTTAGAAAGAATAGAGTTTAATTTTTAAAAGCAATTATTTACGTAATCCAAGTTCAGCAATTAATTTAATATAAGCATCTCTATCTTGCTTTTCTAAGTAAGAAAGTAATGATTTTCTTTTACCGACTAAAACAAGTAAACTTCTTCTAGCAACATGATCCTTGTCATTATTTTTTAAATGCTCAGTTAAATGTTTAATTGATGCAGTTAAAATTGCAACTTGAACTTCGACACTACCAGTATCTTTTTCATTTTTTCCGAACTTTTTAACGAGTTCAGCTTTGTTTTGTTTGCTTACAGCCATTTTATTCTCCTTTATAATAATTAGCTTATATCAACGGCAAAGGTTGGAGATTCCTTAACCAAAGATAAAAGTCTTTATTAAAATACACTATTTTTATTACTTTTTCAACATTAATTTATTGATTGAACTTTTTAACATATTCAAAATAATACGTAGCATCTTCCATATCTTTTTCAAGTTGATTAATTAAAGCTTCTTCATTTTTAAATTTAACTTCTTCTCTTAAATACTTATAAAAAGAAACTGAAATTTCTTCTCCATATAAGTCAGCTTGAAAATCAAAAATATAAGTTTCTATAGTTAATTTATTATTCTTCTTAATTGTTGGATTATAACCGATATTAGTTAATGAACGATATCTTGTTTCCCCAACTTGTGTCATCGTAATATAAACACCATTTTTAGGAACGACATAATTATCAGATAAAGATATATTTGCAGTAGGGAAACCAAATTTCGTTCCATTACCTTTTCCATAAGCTACAACACCTTTTAAACGATAAATTCTACCTAACCAACGATTAGCCTCATAAATTTCTCCGTTTTTAATCAATTCTCTAATGGAAGAGGACGAAATTTTATTTCCATTATGATCATTAACATAATTTAAAACGTAAACTTCATGGAAACGCTCTTTTAAATAATTAACATCCCCTTGAGCATTATAGCCATATCTAAAATCTGGCCCGCAAAAAATCTTTTTTGGATTAATCTTTTTTAAAATCGAATCAACGAAGTCATAGTAAGTTATATGTTTAAAATTATCGTCTACTTTTACAACAAAAACATAATCAACATTCATCGAATTAAAAAACTCAATGCGATCCTCAATCGAAGTTAAACATCCTTCAATAGTCTTTAAAGGTTTATTAAAAGTAAAAATACCCAAATTCCCTTTTGTATTATCTCTCGCATATTTAATCAATTGAGCGTGTCCAATATGAACACCATCAAAATTCCCTAAAACTAAACTTAGATCTTTTACTTCACAAACTTCAGATAAACTTTTTAAATAAATTACTCTCATGACCATAATTATATAAATAAAAAGTTAAATATTTAAAGAGAAAATCATAATTTCTTTACTTTTTAAAATTAGATTAATAATATTAAAAAATATGAAAGCCTTAAGAATTATATTAGCCTCAATCAAACGAGCTGACAATGACTTCAATTTATTTAAAAATAACACCTCAATATGTGTTGGAATTAGTGGTGGAAAAGATTCAATGGCATTATTTTATTGCCTAAATTTATATAAAAGATATTCGAATCTTAATTTTAAAATCTATCCAATGATAATTAATCTAGGTTTTCCGAATAATGATTTAAATAATATTAAAAACTACTTCGCTTCTTTAGGCTATAATTTGCATGTAGAAAATTGCGAGCAAGTTTATCAAATATTAAAGATACAACAAAAAAGACAAAAATTAGACCGCCTTCCATGTTCTATTTGCTCAAAAATGAAAAAGGCAATAATAAATAAAGTTGCAGAAAAGCTTAATTGTGATCATGTTTCTTTTGCTCACCATAAAGATGATGCCATTGAAACACTAATATTAAATGAAATTTATGGCGGAAGAATTGCAACCTTTTCTCCAAAAATGTATTTAACAAACGCTAAAATGACTTTTATTAGGCCATTTATTTATGTTTCAGAAAAAGATATTCAGCGTCTAATAAGAGAAGAAAACATCCCTGTTTTTCCTTCTACATGCCCAAATGATAAACACACTGAAAGAGAAAACATCAAAAATCTTTTAAACAAAATTTATAAAGATTATCCAACTTGTGAAAATAATTTCTTAACCATGCTAAATAACCATTCAAAATTAGATTTATTTTTTAATCATTTTGAAAGAAAAATTGCTGGTACCAATTATTTTTATAAAGAAGTTAATGACATTGATTCTTTCATTGATGAAATGCATTTTTTAAAAAGGAAAAATCTGCCGAAAAAAGAATTAAAACATATCCATATATATAAAAACAATAGTTTATTCGGTGTTTTAAATATACTAGAAAACAACCGAAAATTTACTATAAATCTACTAAAATTAAGAAATTATTCAGAAATCGAAAAAATTTTTTTTCATTTTTATAATGATTATTTTTCAAAATATAACCCATTAGAATTTGAGATTATTTTAACAAGTGAGGTATTAAAATTAATCGTTAATATCCCTTATAATTACATTAAAAAATTAGGTGCAAAGCACCTAATTTCCATAACAATTAATCCAGCAAAAATAAGCAAAATACTTAAATAACTATTCGTCTTTTTTATTTTTTTTAAGTTCTTCTGCTTCTTTTTCTAAAGCCTGTTCAACCTTAAGTCCGTTTAAAAAAGAATTATCTAATACAAATTCAATTTCAGGAACTCTTCTTGTTTTTAATCTTTTAGATAAAGCTGAACGAACAAATCCTTTTGTTCGATTCAACTTCTCTAAATTCTTTTCTTGGTTATTAAAAAACGAAACAAAAACTTTTGCATAACTATGATCACTTGAAACCACTACATCAGTAATGGTTAAAAAACCTATATTCTCGTTTTTTATTTCAAATTGAACAATTTCTTTAAGGTCTTTTGATATTTCGGCAGCTAATCTCTCTTTATTATTACTCATTATCTTTATCTACCATCTCATATGCTTCGATGATATCTCCTTCATGAACATCATTAAAATTCTTAATTTTGATACCACATTCAAATCCAGTTTTAACTTCTTTTGCATCATCTTTAAAACGCTTTAAAGATTCAACTTCGCCATCATAAACAACGGCTCCATTTCTTAAAACATGTACCAAAGAATTATTCTTAATGACTCCATCTGTAACCATACATCCCGCAATTTCGCCAACCTTAGAAACTTTAAACACATTTCTAACTTCGGCTTGACCAACAGAAAGTTCAATCTTTTCTTTAACCATTTGGCCTTTAATTGCGTTTTCTACATCTTCAATTAAAGCATAAATAATTCTTTCTAATTTAATCTCAACTTGCTCTTCTTCTGCTTTTTTTCTAACCAAAGCTGAAGGTCTAACATTGAAACCAAAAATAACAGCTTTTGATGCACTAGCTAATAAAACATCACTTTCCGTAATCGCTCCAGCTGCGCTTCTTATAACATTGATTTTAACTTGTTCATTATTTAACTTTTCTAAAGACGCTTTTACTGCTTCTGCAGAACCAGTAGAATCTGCTTTAACAACAATGTTTAATTGCTTCATTTGGCCTTCAGAAATTTTTTCATATAAATTTTCTAAAGAAGTAACTCCGCTATTTTGAGATCTTTCTTCATTAACTTTTTTAAGTCTTCTTTTTTCTGCGATATCTTTCGCCTGTTTTTCAGTTGGGAAAGCCATAAAATGATCACCAGCTAAAGGAACTTCATTTAAACCAATTACGGATACAGGAGTGGAAGGCAAAGCTTCTTTTAAAACTTGCTTAAATTCATTAGTCATCCTTCTAACTTTGCCATAAGTTGAACCAACTACAACATAATCGGAAGAGAATAATGTACCATTTTGAACTAATAAAGTAGCTTTAGGACCTTCGCCTTTATCTAATTCTGCTTCTAAGACTGTCCCAATTGCATAACGATTTGGATTAGCTTTTAATTCTAACATCTCAGCTTCAGTCAAAATTGTTTCTAGCAATTCATCAATACCTTCTTTTTTCTTTGCCGAAATCTTGCAAACCATGACTTCGCCACCAAAATCCTCACTAATAACATCATGTTTCATTAATTCATTAACAACTCTATCTGGGTTCGCTCCTGGAACATCCATCTTGTTAATTGCAACAATAATTGGTACATTTGCTGCTTTAGCATGATCAATTGCTTCGATAGTTTGTGGCATAACACCATCATCTGCTGCAACTACTAAAACAACGATATCAGTAACACTTGCTCCTCTACTTCTCATCGCAGAAAAAGCTTCGTGACCTGGAGTATCAATAAAAGTAATTTTCTTACCATTGACTTGTTTTTGATAGGCACCAATTTCTTGAGAAATTCCTCCAAATTCATTTGCAGCAAGATTAGAATTACGAATCGCATCAATTAAAGTGGTTTTACCATGATCAACATGACCCATAATAGTAACAACTGCAGGTCTTTCCTTTAAATCTTCTGGCTTATCATCAATTTTAATTTTCTCAAAATCCTCTTCATCAATGATTTCTTCCTTTTTAAAGTCAAAACCAAATTCTAAACAAATTTCGCCAATAGTATCATCATCTAAATAATTATTTATTGTGACCAACTTTTTTTGGAGGAAAAGTTTTTTAATAATTTCTGAAGGATTAACATTTAATTCTTTAGCTAATTCACCAACAGTTAAAGATTTTGTAAAAACAAAAACTTGGCCTTGAACTTTATTGAGATTCTTTTTTTGAAGACCGGAATTTTGTGGAATATTAGATTCCCTAATTTTTTTCTTATTATCTTTAGCCATAACTAATCCTCCTTTTATACTATTTCATTTTTATAAACATCAACATTCTATCATAAATAGAATCGTCAACTTTAACACCTAAAACGTGGTCAAGAACTTTCTTTTGCTTGGCTTTTAAAATTATTTCTTCATTTTTCTTTATATAAGCACCACGCCCATTAGCTTTATATGTATTATCTAAAATAACTTCACCTGATGGAGTTCTAACAACACGAAATAATTCTTCTTTAGGCAAATTCTCGTTACTAATAAGACATTTTCTTATAGGTATTTTCTTCATTACTTATCCTCATAGAAATCATCATTATCGTATTCTGACCAATCTTCTTCATCGTCATAATAGTCGTTTTCGTTTTCTTCATCGTCAAGTTCGCGAAGTTCTTCTTCAGTATAAATATCCATCTTCTTAATTGGTTTTTTAA
Source organism: uncultured bacterium (assembly GCA_949290725.1). GTDB lineage: Bacteria > Bacillota_I > Bacilli_A > RFN20 > CAG-826 > Onthovivens. Next base: position 3,791 of record CASEST010000019.1, on the reverse strand, counting down.
CTTCGTCACTTTCCTCTTTAGCGACTTTATCAATTTTCTTTTTATTGGCTTTTTTATTCTTAGATTCAGATTTAGATTTCTTTTCTTCTTCCAATGATTTTTCTAAAGATTCTAAAGTTGTAGTTGTCTTAACTTCACGGTGTTCTACTGGGGTTTCTTTTTTCTCTTTGACAATTTCAACCTTTGTTTCTTCTGCGTTGCTTATTTCAGAAATAGATTTTTCGGTCTCTTCCTTTTTCTCTTCAATTGGAGTATCGTCATTCAATAATTCTTCAGCTTGTTTTTCTTCAACAATTGTTGAGTCGTCTTCATTAAGATTTATTGTAACTTCTTGTTCTTCGCCCTTATTTGAATCAATTAAAACTTCATGATCAATAATAGATTCAGTATTTTCTTTTGCCTTAGCATGACGAATGCTTTCTTCTCTAAATCTCTTTCTTGCTTCTTCTTTTTCAGCTTCTTCATCTTCAGCAATATATTCTTCAATTGGCTTATATGAAGTAACTCCTTCTTTTTCCATATCATAATCATTGATTACTTTAATATTTTCTAAATGAGTTAACTTTCTAGCTAGAGAGATATTTTGGCCTTTTAATCCAACAGCTAATTTCATTGTATCGTTTTTACAAATTACTAAGGCAGTTTTATCGTCTTCGCCGAAATTAATACCTAATATCTCGCCAGGTTTTAAAATTTCAGAAAGATAGACACCTAAGTTACGATGGTATAAAACAACATCTACTTTTTCTTTGCTTTCTTTACTATTGCCTAATTGATTAACAATTCTTTGGATTCTTTCGCCATTTTTTCCAATACAAGCGCCGCTTGCATCGACATTTGGATCGTTTGAATAAACAACAACCTTGCTTCTTTTGCCGCTCATTCTAGCAATATCTTTAATGACAACGGTTCCATCAGCAATTTCATTAACTTCACTCTCAAAAAGTTTTTGCAAGAATTCTTCGCAAGAACGAGATGCATGAATCAATGAAGATTTCTTATCACCTTTACCTATATCAGAAATATAAACTTTCAAAGGGTCACCTGGTCTTAAAAAATTGCCTTCATCACCAATTAAATCGCGTTTATAAAGAGTAATTGAAGTTCTTCCTAAGTTTAATAAAACACTATTGCTGTCAGCTTTTTCTACTGAACCAGTAACGATGCTACCGATTTTATCTTTATAAATATCAAGTAAAGCGCTCTTTTCTGCCTTTGAAATCTTTTGTTTAAAATTAGAAATAAAACGATCGACATCTTTTTTTGTTAAATCAGATAAATTAACTTCTTCTTCATAGATATCCCCAACTTGTAAATTTGGGTTAACTTTTTGAGCCTCTTCTAAGGAAATCTCTAAAAAATCGTCTTGAATATCATCATCGTTTAATACTTTAAACTGATGATAAACATTTAAAGTTCCGCGATCTAAATCGCATGCTACTCTTATTAAAGCGGAAGGTAATTTAACAACTTCTTTATCCTTCAAAAGATTTTTATCATTCTTTTTAACACTTTTTGAAAAACGACCTAAAACTTTATATTCATCCTCAAATTTTTTGTTTAATGAAAGCTGGAATGCTTCACAAATAGCATCCGCAATAACTTCTTTTGTCAATCCTCTTTGATTACCTAGCTCACTAACAGCGGCTAAAAATGATTTTTTCTCCATGTATTATCTCCTAATTAAAATTTAATTGCTAATCTAGCTCTATCAATATCTTTCCTTAAGATTTCTGCTTTAACTAATCTAGTTTTTATTTTAAATTGTATAACTACTTTGTCGCTATCGATTTCAACCAAATCTCCTTCTAAAGTATTTTCTCCCTTATAAGGATTTGATAAGTGAACATTTACATATTGCCCAACATATTTATCTAGAGATTCTAACTTTATTGGTTTTTCTGCTCCTAAAGAAGAAATATCTAAAGTATAAGGGGTATCATCTTTAATTAATTCATCAAGTAAAGTTGATATATTATTTGAGACCTCGACAATATCATCTAAATCTATCGAAGAATCGCGATCAACTACAATCTCAAGAATATTTGTTTTTTTATCGACATATGTTCTTAAAGAATATAGCTCATAAGATAGTTCTTTCAATTTTTCACTTATAGGTTCTTTAATTAAATTTATATCTATCATGTATCCCCCTTATTAAAAAAAATAGATGCCTAACAAGGCATCATTCCTAAAAATGATAAAATCATTTTATTTTATTTTTAATCCTAATTCAATAATATTTGACAAAAAAATATATATTTGTTGAAAAATTTATTTATAATCTTCTAGAGGATTCTAATATGAAGAAAGAAAAAAGTTGTGGTGCTATTATTTATAAGATTGTTGATTATACGATTTATTATTTAATCCTACATATGAGCTTAGGTCATTATTCTTTATGTAAAGGCCATGTCGAAGGAAATGAAAACGAAGTAGAAACAGCAATAAGAGAGATCAAGGAAGAAACTAATTTAGATGTTAAATTAGATACTAATTTTAAAGAAATAATCACTTATTCACCTTTTGAAAATATAATAAAGGACGTAATCTTTTTTGTAGCTGAAACTAAAAATGATAATAGACCAGTTGATCTACATGATAACGAAGTAGATTCTCAAGAATTTTTACCATATTTAGAAGCTTACAAAAAACTAACATATCAAAGCGATAAAGATGTTCTATATAAAGCCAATTTATATATTTTAAAGAAAATTAGTAGATAATTAGTAGTTTATTAGTTGTTAACAGGTACTTTTCTTGTTAAATCCTCATTAAATTTTTTTGAATATAAATAATAAATTCCATAAATAATAGGCATTCCCAAATTAGTTTCTAAAAAGGAATTAACTAAAAGCGTTCTAATGCTTTCTTCATTCATTGGTCTTATTCCGTTTATTAATAAAGAAAATTCCCGCGAAAATTGCACCGAAAAACCAATTATAAAAAGGATTAATATATTAACAAATGGCTTTTTAGCTCGTAATAAGCAAATAATTAAAATTAAGTAAGAAATAATTAACACCACACCCATAAACCCATGATATTTATTCGTAGTTCTATAAGTTGTAATATTCGCTTCTCCCCCTAATTCTGCAATCGAAGGAGCGATTAACCACCACATAATAATTAGAAGCAACCAATATTTCATATATTTGTCTTTATTAATGCAAACCCAGATAAAGGCGAAATTAGTTATCCCATAACTCATAGACATCCATAAAAGAACATAAAAAGTATCTAATGGATCAGCTAGTTCACCATTAATATAAACTTCTCTACTATGTGATAAAAGATAAAAACCTCCGTAATCAACAACTGTATATATAATCCCGCCAAAAAGCGCAAAAATTAATGTCGCATATCTTTTTTTATAAATTAATAAGCCGATAAATATTAATAAAAATACAATATCTAAAATTATATAGAGTAAATTTAAATTTCTGGTAGGTGTTATTCCATTATTAATAGCTTCACTAAAAACATTTAAAAACATATAAATTCCCCATTGTGATATTAAAAATCCTAATAGTATAAATATTTTATATTTTTTAAAACTAATAAAGTAGTATATTTTAAATTATATTAATCTTTGAGCTACTTAAAATGTTGTAATTTCATTGTTGACATTATCGATGTTTTTATCTATAATATTGCCAAATAAAAGAGTTCCCACTGCAGAGGGTACTCTTTTTTTTATTATTTTATTCCTTATTTTTCTCCATATAATTTTCTAAATTTGCTTTATTAAATGTTGTAGCACTTAAATAATTTTTATTTAAATTAAATTA
>CASEST010000018.1 GCA_949290725.1 uncultured bacterium | reverse complement strand
TTAAATATAATAAATGGTTTTTACCTTTAATTATCGGAATAGTTTATTTTATTTTAGCGATACTTTTTATTATTATTCGTAATGAATTCGCTGATTTATTAGGTTTAACCATTGGAATTTTATTTTTTATCTTAGGATTAAGCTTCTTAATTGATTATCTAGTTAAAGCGACTAGTAAGGAAAATTATATTGCTAGCGATAAAGAGATTTATCATTATCATAAAAAGAAAAATAAAGAAGATAATGCAGTTAAAAATAATGACCAATATATTAAAGATAATGAGAATATAATTGAAGGAGAAGTTGTTGATAAAGACAAAAATAAAAAATAGATCTTAGGAAACTAAGATCTATTTTTAATCTAATTCACTTATTCCTTTATATAAAGAATAATATTTACTTTTTAAATTAATTAATTGCTCATGGTTTCCTCTTTCAATGATTTTACCATGCTCTAATACTAAGATTGCTGTAGAATTTCTAACTGTAGATAAACGGTGAGCAATAACTAAAACCGTTCTATTTTCCATTAATTTATCCATTGAAGCTTCAATGATTTTTTCGCTACGTGTATCAATATTCGATGTTGCTTCATCTAAAATTAATAGTGGTGGATGAGAGATTGCCGCTCTAGTTAAAGATAATAATTGTCTTTCACCTTCGCTTAAATTTGCTCCATCATCATATAATTCAGTTTGATAATTATTTTTTAATTTTGAAATAAAATGGTCTGCCGAAGTTATCTTCGCTGCTTGGATAACTTCCTTAAGAGTTGAATGCATTCTCGGATAACGGATATTATTTAAAATCGAATCATTAAATAGATGTGTTTCTTGAGTTACTAAAGATAATGCTCTTCTTAAAGATTCTAATTTAATATCATAAATATCTATTCCATCATAACTTATTTTTCCTTCATTGATGTCATAAAAACGATTGACCAAAGATATGATTGTTGTTTTTCCAGCGCCAGTTGATCCAACAAAGGCTATTTTTTCACCTTGATGGGCATAAAATGAAACATCATTTAAAATAAGTTTATTCGGATTATAAGAAAATTTAACATGTTCAAATACAATATCCCCAGCCAATTTTATTTTCTCATTTCCTTTATCCCAGAAATATTCATTATTAATTTTAGTTAAGGTTACATAGCCTTTATCTTTTTCTTTTTCTTCTTCTAAATCATAGAAAGCGAAGATTCTTTCTGCCCCGGCTAAAGCAGTTAAGATGGTATTAAAATGGACAGTAAAATTATTAAATGGCATTGAAGATTGTCTAACATAAATTAAAAATGGAGATAAAGTAGCAATCCCACCACTAAGTTGCCCATTAACAATCATTATTATTCCTACAATCGCACAAATTGCAAAATTTAAATAAGATAAAGAAACTATGAAAGGAGTATTGAGTTGCGTATGGAAGAAAGCGGAAGTAGAAGATTGACGCCATTTTTTGTTTTTATAATCAAATTTAATAAAAGACTCATCTTCATGTTCAAATGCTTTATTAACTTTTAGGCCTCTTAAATCTTCTTCAACAGTACCATTTAAAGAGGCGAGATCAGCTTGCTGAGCGCGGTAATATTTTCGGCATTTATAGGAGTTGATTGTGATAAAAATAACAATAACTACGATAATAAAACAGGCGATTAGAGCTAAATAAACATTTAAAGAAAACATTCCAATTAAAGTTCCGAAAGCATTACAGATAGAAAAGATAATATTTGCAAAAGATTGGTTTAAAGCGTTGATCGTTGAATCAACATCACTAGTAAAATAATTCATTATTTCACCAACTGGATGCTTGTCAAAATAGGATAAAGGAAGAGCTAAAATCTTTCTAATTAAGCCTTCTCTTAGTCTAAATATAACTCTTTGGGAAAGACGAACCATGATTTGCATGTAAGAAAAATTTGCCAAAGCTCCTGCTAAATAAATTAAAGCCATAGTAGAAGTTGCAATAACTGTATAAGTATAATCGCGAGCTTCAATTCCATTAGCGATAATATCTTTAAGCATATATGTTCCATACATTTGAGCAAAGGATGTATATATGACTAATAAGATTACTAAAATTAAGAGAATTCGATACCCTTTAAAATAAGTGAATAATCTAAATAAAGTCTTAAAACTAGATTTATATTTATTTTTATTATTTTTAAGAACCTTTTCCATATTATTCTAATCCTTCGTTTTGAATATTATTAATGTCTTTATAGATCTCGTCAATTTTGATCAATTCTTGATGAGTTCCAATATTACTGATTTTTCCTTTTTCTAAAACTATAATCTTATCGCTATCCTTAATTGTTGAAATCTTTTGGGAAATAACTATTTTAGTCATATTAGGAAGATTTCTTTTTAAATTTTCTTTTACTTTAGCTTCAGTAATACGATCTAGCGCTGAAAAAGAATCATCTAAAATTAAAATATGTGGTTTCATTAAAATTGCACGAGCAAGACATACTCTTTGTCTTTGGCCGCCACTTAAGTTAGTTCCGCCTTCACTAATAATTGTATCGAATCCATCTTTTAAGTCATTTTTTATAAAATCATAACAACATGCAATTTTAGCAGCTTGAAAAACTTCTTCATCACTGGCATTTTTATTGCCCCATTTAATATTATTTTTTATTGTGTCATTAAATAAAAATGGGTTTTGGAAACTTACCGAAATTTTATTACGAACTTCATGGATTGAATATTCTTTAATATCTTTATTATTAATTAAAATTTTTCCTTTTCCAACATCATAAAAACGAAGAATTAAATTGATTAATGTGGTCTTGCTAGAACCAGTTTGACCGACAATTCCTATAAATTCGCCATCGTTAATTTTAAAAGAAATATTGTTTAAAACATAATTATCGTCATTGAAATATGAAAAAGAAACGTCTTTAAATTCGATTTCACCATTTTTTATTTCAAGATCACTATCTTTTCTATCAATAATTTCACTACTAACTTCAAAAATTTCTTTAATTCTTGTAATACTAGCTTCAGCTCGATTAAATTGGAGCATCACATTGGTTAACATTTGAACGGTTGCAATAAGTTGAGTGCAATAGGTCAGAAACATTGCGATATTAGCGATTATGTTTGCATTTTCTGGCGATAATGCTAGATACCCACCTAGATAAAGAATCCCGACAATTGTTGCATATAAAATCAATTCATGAGTTGGCATCATTAAAGCGTTTGCTCCAGTAGCTTTATTTGAGATAGTTCGATTTTCTTCGTTAATTTGGTCAAATTTTTCTACCTCATATTTTTCTTTTACATATGATTTAATGGTTTTAATAGCAATTATTGTTTCTTTGCTTCGGCGATTCATTTTATCGACAATTTTTTGAATCTTTAGAAAACGAGGCTTAACATATCTAACTATTGAAAACATGATTATTGCCGTTAAAGGAATTGAAATGAAAAATACGATTGATAAAAGTGGTGAAATAATTGCGGCAACTGTAATAGTAGAAACTAGCATGACAGGAGCTCTAAACAAAGGTCGAAACGAATTAGATATTGTATCGCTAACAATAGTTACGTCATTAGTCAATCTAGTTAATAAAGTAGAGGTAGACATATCATCTAAGTTATGGAATGAATATTCTTTCAGTTTTAAATATTCTGCTTTTCTAATTTCATAACCCATTCCTTTTGAAAATATCGCAACATATTTAGCAAATGTAACACCAAAAATAAATGCTAAAACGCCAAAAAGAATCATACATAAAGATAATATAATGACGTTAGTAGTATTCATTGTATAACTATTAGTACCTTCAATTTGGCTGATTCCTAATTCTAAAAGTAGGTTCATTAAAAATGGGCAAGACATCTCTAATAATGACTCGATACAAACAGTTATAGCAGAGATAATAAATTCTTTTTTTAAAGGTTTAATAAACCTTTTTAATAACTTAAACATTTCTTAACAATTCCAAACTTTTTATTATTTTAATGCTAAATAATCTTCAAATAAATAGATGATGAATAATTTTTAAAAAATTTAGCACTTACATATTGACAGTGCTAAAAATAGGGATATAATATTGTTAGCACTTAAGAAATGAGAGTGCTAAATTAAATAAATTTGGAGGTAATTTTATGAGTTACGATTTATATGACAATTTCTTTGATGCGTTATTTAATGAAGGTTCACATTATAATAGAAACATGCTTAAAAGCGATGTTTTAGAAGCTAATGATGGTTATATTGTTTTTATTGATATTCCAGGTGCTAAAAAAGAAGATATTAAACTTGATTTCAATAATAACTATTTAAAAGTTACATATAATCATAAAGAGGAAGAACATCAAAATCACAAAGTTATTAGAAAAGAAAGATTTTATGGAACATATTCTAGATCATTCTATTTTGATGATATTGATCCTAATTCAATCTCTGCATCTTATAATGATGGTGTA
>CASEST010000017.1 GCA_949290725.1 uncultured bacterium | reverse complement strand
TAATAATGCGAAGAAATATGATGAATTTTAAACATTAAATTTATTTAAGTTTATCTCTTGCTAAAATTATTTTTACTTTTATAATAAATTTACATTTATTAGATAGATAATAAGAGCTTTATTATTTAAATAATATTTTTCTCCTTTGAGCAAAGACTAGTTTTGGACTAGTCTTTTCTTTTTTATAAAAATGTCTATTTTTTAAAATTTTTTAATACAAAATATAATAAGTTAGTCTTTTTTTGATTAATTTCTAACAAAGTTTATAAATAATATTTATAATATTATTAATAATAAAAGGAGATTGTCATGAATAAAGAATACGAAAGTTTGTTTACTCCTTGGAAGATACGCGATGTTGAAATTAAAAACAGAATCGTTTTGTGTCCAATGGGTGGAACTTCTCTTTTTGGTTGGATGGAGCCAAACCATTTTGATAAAACGGCTGCTCAATTTTTCTTAGAAAGAGCTAAGAATAATGTTGGTTTAATTATTCCGGGTATCGCCCCTTTAAGGGATCCTATTTTAAATCGCTGGTTATATAAAAATAAGAGAATGTTTAAAGAGTTAAAGGATTATATGGTTGAGATTCATAAAACCGGTGCTAAACTTTTTGTTCAATTAACTGCTGGTTTTGGAAGAAGCTTCGCAATCACTGAACCTTTAAAAATATTAGCTAAGAATAGGGTTTTAGCGGCGCTTGCTAAACCTATTGTTGATGTTCGTTATTTATGTGCATCTCCAAGTGAACTTCCATCTCGATGGGATGATAGTGTTAAATGTCGCGCTTTAACAAAAAAAGAAATTGAAAAGATTATTTATGCTTATGCTCAAACAGCAAAATTATGTAAAGAAGCTGGTGTAGACGGTGTAGAAGTACATGCTGTTCATGAAGGCTATGTTTTGGATCAATTTACTTTAAAATACACCAATCATCGTACTGATGAATATGGTGGAAGTTTTGAAAATCGTTATCGTTTCCCAGTAGAAGTTGTTAAAGCTATTAAAAAAGAATGTGGAGAGAATTATCCAGTTTCTTTAAGATATTCCGTTGTTTCAAAAACAAAAGGATTCGATAGTGGAGCCTTACCAGAGGAAAAAGATAATTATAAGGAAGCAGGACGTGATATGTGTGAGAGCGAAAGAGCTGCCAAGTATTTACAAGACGCTGGATACGATATGTTAAATGCTGATAATGGAACTTATGATGCTTGGTATTGGGCTCATCCTCCTGTTTATATGCCTAATAATTGTAATTTGGAAGATGTTGAACATATTAAAAAATTCGTCGATATTCCTGTTGTTTGTGCAGGGAAAATGCAATTGAAAGAAGCTAGTGAAGCCATTAGAGAAGGGAAAATTGATGCAATGGGAGTTGCAAGACAATTTTTAACTGATGCCAGCTGGGTAACTAAAGTATTGGAAGATAGAGAAAAGGATATTATGCCTTGTATCCATTGTCATAATGGGTGTTTTGCCCTTACTCATTATAAAGGTGTTGCTAATGATGAGTCTTTAAGCGAAGTTATGCATATGTCTAGATGTGCTTTAAATCCTACAACTATGACTGGCGATAAATATAAGATCAAAAAAGCTGATAAATCCAAAAATATTGCAATTATTGGCGCTGGAATTGGTGGAATGGAAGCTGCTAGAGTCGCTGCTTTAAGAGGACATAAGGTTACTATCTATGAAAAAAGCAATCGAGTTGGTGGCGTATTTAATGAAGCGGCTAATTTTGATTTTAAAGATAAAGATAAAGAATTAATCAATTGGTATAAAAATCAATTAGATAAACTTAATATTGAAATAAAGTTTAATACAGAGATTCGAGATATTAGTGATTTAGATTATGACGAACTTTTTGTTGCAACAGGTGCTAAAGCTAGAAAGTTGGATCTAGGTAATAAAATTAAAACTATCGACGCTATTGATTATTTAAAAGATAAAACACAAGTTGGCAACAATATTCTTATTATTGGTGGTGGATTAACTGGATGTGAGATTGGTTATGATTTAGTTAATGCAGGGAAAGAAGTTTCTATCGTTGAATTAAAACAGGATTTAATGGTTACTAAAGGACTTTGTTTAGCTAATTCATCATATTTAAGAGACTTTTTCAAACTACACCAAACCGATGTTAATTTAGATTCTCAAGTTAAAGAAGTTAAAGATGATGGCGTAATCGTTATTTCTTTAGACGGAAGGGAAAAATTTATCCCTTGCGATACAATTATCGTCTCGATTGGCTATATCCCAAATCCATTAATTACAAAAGGCAAAAATATCCATATTATTGGGGATGCTGCAAAAGTCGGAAATTTAAAAAATGTAATTTGGGGAGCTTATTTAGAAGCTTATAAACTTTAGGAGGGATTTATTTTGATTGAAACAAAGATGATTCTTAATAAGGAACAAAGAGAAATATTAGAAGGAAAAAGAGGTGATACGGCTAGAAAAATGCTTGAGACCTTAGTATTATTTGGCGAAATTTTCGATGCTAAGAGACTTGTTCCTGTGACTCATAAAGAAGGGCACTTAGTTACTTCCTTTGGTATTCCGCTTTTAAAACCACTATATAAAACAATGGAAGAAATTAATGAAGCAGATTTAAAAGCTGAAGGTGGTTTTACAATGGATCCTCGACCTTTAGATTATAAAAATGTTAAATGCAATTTATTAGAAAAAATTGTTTTTAATAAGATTCTTTATGGTAAACAAGAAGAATATGAAAAACAATTATTAAAAGCTGGCTTAACCGATTTAGATTCTTTTTCATGCACCTCGTATTTAAAGGAGTGTGGAAATCGTCCTAAAAAAGGCGATGTTTTGTCCTGGGCAGAATCTAGCGCTGTTGTTTTTGCTAATTCTGTTTTAGGAGCGAGATGTAATAGAAATAGCGGTATGCTTGACTTATTTGGTTCAATTATAGGTTATGTTCCTGAATTTGGCTTATTATTAGATGAAAATAGAAAGGCTGATTGGATTATTGAAATTAAAACTAATAAAGTTCCAGAAGCTCAAATTTTAGGTTCAGCTATTGGGATGAAAGTAATGGAAGATGTTCCTTATATCAAAGGCTTGGATAAATGGATTGGCACTGAACTTAGTGATGATAATGAAGCTTATTTAAAAGATATGGGTGCTGCTAGCGCTTCAAATGGAGCAGTTGGGCTTTTCCACGTGGAAAATTTAACACCAGAAGCTAAAGAAATGGGCGAATCCTTAATAAAGAAAAATGCTAAAATATATGTTATCGACGATGAAGAATTAGATAGGGTATATAAATCTTATCCTAATATGTGGAAGAATAAAGACGCTAAAGTGGATATTTGCTTTATTGGCTGTCCACATCTTTCTTTATCTCAACTTTTAAAATGGCATAATGATTTAGTTTCAAATCTAAGAAAAAATAATAAACAAAAATTTGGTTTCCAAGTTATTTTAACTACGGCTCCAAAAGTTAAAAAAGAATTTATTAGCAAATATAAAGATAAATATGATGAATTATATGATGTTGGTTGTCGTATCAGTTCAATTTGCCCTTTGATGTATACTAATAATCCACTTGTTCATGGAAAAGGAATCATTACTAATTCTAACAAGTTAAGAACTTATTCAATCGCTCGTTATTTCAAAGATGCAGAAATAATCGATTTAATCGTTAAGGAGGCAAAATAATGAAAAGTTTTAATGGAAGAGTGATTGCTAAAGGTAATTTTAAAGGTAAGGCAGTTGCATCACATCAAGGTTTTAATACTTTAGCATCTTTTCAAAAATCTGCTTTAATGAATAAAAAAACTGTAGTTGTATCAGATCAAAATAATAAAGATTTATATGGCAAAGAGATAAGTGGAAAGATTTTGTGTTTACCAATTACTATCGGTTCAACAACAGGAGGGTTAGTTATCCAAACAGTATGTTCAATGGGAATTAATCCTGCAGCTTTCTTATTTTCTGAATCGATTGATTCTTTAGCTGCTAGTGGTATTGTTTTAGCTAAAGTTTGGCAAAATTCACCGATTATTTGTATAGATCGATTAGGTAAAGAGTTTTTAGATACAGTTAAAGATGATGATTTATTAGATATAAAAGAGGATGGAACGGTTACTATTCTTTAATTAATTATCTTTAATTTAAAAAAAGTAGAATCCATTAAGATTCTACTTTTTAATTACTTTTAATTTATCTTTTATGTTGAAATAAAGAAATAATGCTACTTGAATCGGTAATATTAAGATAAATAATGCCCAAATATTATAATCGATAAACTGAACATAAGTTGCTATAGCAGTAGTCCAAGCCAATAAAGAAAGAATAATAAAGTTATACATTTTATTATTCCATATTTTTTTAAAGAATATTGCCATTAATAAAGTAGCTGGTATTGACCAAATAAATATTTGATAAAAATTAATATCATTAAAGAAATATAAATAAAAATATATAATCCCAGCTAAAATCCAAATAAAAGAGCAAACAAGCAGT
>CASEST010000016.1 GCA_949290725.1 uncultured bacterium | reverse complement strand
TAAAACTAATGGTGTTACCCATCGTCGTTGGTTAATGTATGCTAATAGAGAATTAGCTAATTTAATCACTGAAAAGATTGGAAATTCATGGGAAAGAAAACCAGAAGAATTAGAAAGATTATTAGAATTTAAAGACGATGAAGAAGTTTTATTAAGACTTAGAAAAATTAAACAAAATAATAAAATAAAACTTGCTGAATATATTAAAGAAAATAACGGAATTGAGGTTGATGTTAATTCAATTTTTGATGTTCAAATCAAACGACTCCATGCTTATAAAAGACAATTAATGAACGTCTTTAAAATAATGCATTATTATTTTGAAATTAAAAATAACCCAGAATTTAGCATGGTTCCACATACCTATATTTTTGGAGCAAAAGCTGCCCCAAGCTATGTATTTGCTAAAGAAATTATTAATTTAATTAACGCAGTAGCTAATGTTGTTAATAATGATCCTGAAGTTAATAAATTTATGAAAGTTGTCTTTATTGAAAACTATGGTGTTTCTTTAGCTGAATTAATTATTACAGCTTCTGATATTAGTGAACAAATTTCAACTGCTGGCAAAGAAGCTAGTGGAACTTCTAATATGAAATTCATGATGAATGGAGCGATTACTTTAGGAACTTTAGATGGAGCTAATGTTGAAATTAATGAACGCGTTGGCGATGAAAATAGTTTCATCTTCGGATTAAAAGTTAAAGATATCGAAGACATTAAAAAGAGTGGTAGTTATAATCCTTGGGATTTATATAACAACAATCAATATGTTAGAAGAGTTCTTGATTCATTATTCTCTGGGCCATGGTGTGAAAATATTTCTCAAAGATTTAGATTAATCTTTGATGAGATTATGAATCATAATGATGAATACTATATTCTTTTAGATTTTGATTCTTATTTAAAAGAATGTAAGAAAATTGAAGAGTATTATAATAATAAAGAAGCTTGGTTTAAATCATGCTTAATTAATATTGCTTTAAGTGGCTATTTCTCAAGTGATCGTACAATTGAAGAATATAATCGCGATATTTGGCATTTAGAAAAAGTAATATTGGATTAATAATAAACAATTAAAAAGAGCGAATTTATTCGCTCTTTTCTTTATCCATTAAATATTTAATAATCGATTTTCTAGTGATAAGACCGATGAATGAACCCATGTCATCAATTACCGGTACAAAGTTTTGGTCCATCGCCTTTAAAATCAAAGAATCCATATCTTCTAAAACATTAATCGCTTCATAGCTTCGATAAGTAGGAACTTCTAAGACATTAATATTTTCATACATTGTTAAATTAAATTTTAGATTATTTTTTAAATAATAAAGCAAATCACCTTCACTTATCGTTTTTAAATATTTTCCTTCTTCATTTATGACTGGTAAAACTGAATAACGATAATGCTCAAAAATTTCTAATACTTGACGAATTGAATAAGAAGAGTCTATCGTTTTTATTTGAGATTTAGGGGTTAAAAAGAAGAAGATGTTCATTTTTTTATTTCCTCCTGATGTTTTAAAAAATCATATTTTTCTTTTATATTTATATTTTTGAAGATGAATAGAATTAATAAAGCTCCGCTGACGTTTAAAATGCCTTGTAAAATATCAAATAATGAATAACTATAGGATGATAAAAATGAAAAATCATATAAAATTAAATAATTTATTAAATAGGTTAAAACCATTGGGATAATCGATAAATATAATAAGCAGTTTCTTAATATAGGTTTTTTAAAAAATAATTTAAAAATTATAAATGCCACTAAGGCTTCTAAACTTTTAGCAACTATCGTAAATGGAATTGTAAAAGCATAACCTAATAATAAGTCGGATAACGATGAACCAATAATTCCTGAAAATATTCCAATTATTGGTCCAAAATATATACTAGAAAAAATAATAAATAAATCTGACAGATTAAAATATCCGCTTCCAGAAGCGTAAGGTATGACAATAAAATAAGCGCCGATAAATGTTAAAGCGGAAAATAATGCGATATAGGATATTTTTAAAATTAAAGATTTAATTTTCATTATATTTTATAAACCTTTCATAAAATTCTTCAATTGTATAACACACAATATTTTTTCTTTCTAATAATTCGGTTAAAACACCTTTTCCATTAATTAAGCCATTATCAAATCTTCCATTATGAATTTGATGAACTCCACAGGCTGGGCTTCTATCTTGTAAAATAGCCTTTTTTACGTGTTGAAAATTAGCTGCATTATAAGCTTTTAAAGCACCTTCATGATAATTTTTAGTAACATTTTTGCCATTTACTGTTATAACTTCGTCATTGATTCTTTCGCTAGGGTCGCGCGGTGTCTTTAATCCACCTAATACTTCAGGACAAATAGGTAATAAATCATATTTTTTTAAGATTTCTTTTACTAAAGGATTATATTTTCCTTTACCATCATATCGTGTTTTTTCTCCGACTAAACATGCGCTTATTAATATTACTTCCATGATATTTTCCCTTTTATAAAACTTTAATAATTATAGTTATTTTCTTATAATAATTCCATTATGAATTCTAGTTATGAAATACTTGATATTTTATCGATAAATAATCAAGAATATAAAATATATTATCAAAAAAAGAAGCATTATCAGCGTAATACCTATTATCATTTTAAAGGCGATTATTTTTTAATAACTTCTTATTATAAAATTAATAAAGCTGAAGCTATTGAAGTAGTTAAAAAATATGCACTAAAACTTTATAAAAAAGGGTACTTAGCTTCAAAAAATGAATTGGAAATACATATCTTAGGTAAGTCTTATAAGATAAATAATAATTCTATAATTTATAAAAATAAGTTAGTTAATCTAAATGAATTAGATGAATTTTTAATAAAAGATTTATATGCTATTTTATTAGAAAGATTTGAATTTTATCGTAATTTAATGGAAGTTGATTCCTCATATTTTTTAACTATAAAAAACATGAAATCATGTTATGGTTCCAATTCTAGAAAGACTCATAAAATATCTTTATCAACGATGCTTTTTCCATATTCTTTAGAGATTATTAATGCAGTAATCGTTCATGAGTTAGCGCATTGTTATTATTTTAATCATTCCAAAGACTTTTATAATATAGTCTTTAAATACTGTCCAAATTATAAATTTTTACATCAAAAATTAAGGAGAAAGATATATCAATGATTTATAAAATTACTTCTAAAGAAAATAAGATTATCAAATACACTTTAAAATTAAAAGAAAGCAAATATATCAAAAAAGAAAAAAAGTTTATTATCGAAGGTGAGCATCTTTTAGAGATGGCGATTAATAATGGTTTAGAATATGTTATTTGTGATAAGGAATTAAATTTAAGCGATGATATTAACCAATATATTGTTACTGAAGATATTTTAAAGAAAATAAGTAGTAATAAATCGTTTTCACATATTATCGGTGTTTGTAAAATTAAAGAAAATGCGAAGATAGATGGCGATTTAATATTATATTTAGATAATTTACAAGATCCTGGTAATATCGGAACAATTTTAAGAACTGCTTTAGCCTTTAACGTTAAAACTATAATTTCAAATTCAATTATCCCTTTTTATAATCAAAAAACAATTCAAGCCTCTCAAGGAGCTATATTTTACTTGAATCTAATACCTGAAGATTTTAAAATACTTAGCGTTTTGAAAGGCGATTATACATTGGTCGGAACAGCTTTAAGAGGCAATACGATTCTGCTTAATGATTTTAGAAAACCTTCAAAAATGATTTTAGTTGTTGGAAATGAAGGAAAAGGAGTTAGCAAAGATATTTTAGATATTTGTGATTATACAATTAAGATAGATATTGCCAATATCGAGTCATTAAATGTTGCAATTGCTACGGCGATTTGCCTTTATCATCTTAGAAATAATTACTAATAAACTACTAGATATCTACTAAAAAAATACTATGACGATTGTTTTATTATTATTAATATATTTAATATTTATTTCTCTTGGTTTACCGGATTCTATAATAGGAACAACTTGGCCAGCGTTATCAACATCTTTAAATATTCCTGAAGATTATCAAGGCATATTAACTTGTTCAATATCTTTATGTACTATAATTTCTTCTTTTTTCTCTACAGCTCTAATTAAAAAATTTAAAACCGGACCAGTTGTTTGTGGTTCAATAATTTTGACCGTAGTAGGGTTGATTATTTTTTCTATTTCGCCAAATTTTTGGATCATGCTAATTGCTGCATTGCCTTTAGGTCTTGGAGCTGGAGCGATTGATGCTGCTTTAAATAACTATGTTGCTTTGCATTACAATGCGCTGCATATGAATTGGCTACACGCTTCTTGGGGAATAGGCGCAACAATTTCGCCTATGATTGTCTCTTCATTTATTAGCAGTGAAAATCTTAATGGTTGGAGAACTGGAGGCTTAATTTTAGCTGGTATACAAGCTGCCATTTTTATAATTAGCTTAACAACCTTACCATTATGGAAAAAATCTGAAAAAATCTTTACTGAACGAGAAAAGGATAAGGTTAATGAAGAAGAAAGCAAAGCTGATATCGGTTTTATCAAAACATTTAAAATTAGAGGTATTTGGTTTGCTTTAATTGCTTTTTTAGCATATATATCAGTTGAATCTTTAACCGGAATGTGGTTTTCATCGATGGTTCATTTTGGATTGGTTGATAGCAGTGGTAATTCATTAGTTGATGAAAGCACCGCTGCTTTATGGGGTTCGTTTTTCTATTTAGGAGTAACCGCAGGAAGATTTATTGCTGGGCCAATTTCTTTAAAAGTTAATGAAAGATTTATGATACGTATAGGAGAAAGTTTTATTTTAATTGGTATAATCTTATTATTTATGCAATTTAATATCATTTTAATGCCTATCGCCGTTGTTTTAATGGGTTTAGGATGTGGACCTGTTTATCCAGCGATTATTCGTGACACGGTTAGAAGATTTACTAAGACATATTCTCAAAATGTAATGGGCGTTCAAATGTCCTTTGCTTATATTGCTAATTTTTTAATCGCTCCTTTATTTGGTGTTATTGCAAAAGCTACAACATTTTTGATCCTCCCTTATATTTTAATTGCTTTCTTTATTTTATTAGTATTCGGCAACGAGACTATTAATTTCCTTGTTAAAAGAAAACCAACTTTTAATGTAAATTAGTCTTTACAATCTTTGGAACTAAGTTAAAATAAAATCATAAAGATATTCGAAAGTTATCGCTTGTTAGTAGTTGCGTTATACCTCCTGAGACGTTAATTTTTGAATATGATAGTTTACTCTTTATATTCCTTTCTAAAAACTTGTCTTTAATGACAAGTTTTTATTTTCTTTTTTTAAATTGCTGTATCTTTAAAATTAATAAAAATCACAATAAGTTTTAGTTTTATTTATTGATTTAATAACTTATAATTAAAAAGAGCGTTGAAAAGAAGTAGTAATTAAGGCAAATTATTTAAAGTGATAGGTGATAGTGAGAAACCTAAATAAAATCCTTAATGAATTCGTCTTGGAGCTGGTTTGATGAACCCGTCACTTTTACGTAAAAAAGAAAATTAAGTCTATGAGAATTAGGATGGTACCACGAAAATAATTTTCGTTCCTATGCTAATTCTTTTTTTATTTTAAGGAGAATAAGATGGATTATAAACTCGAGTTTGATAATTTAAAATCAAAAGCTCTTGAAGAAATTTCTAAGACTGATGATTTAAAAGCGTTAGATGAATTAAAAAACAAATATTTAGCTAAAAAAGGCGAGATATCTTTAATGATGAATCATATTCGTGAAGTTGAAGATAAAAAGGCTTTTGGCGAGTTATACAATTTAACGAGGAAAGAAGTAGAAAGTTTTCTTAATGAAAAAATTAAAAAAGGTGAAGAAAAGAAATTAAATGAAGAATTAGTTAAAGAAAGAATTGATATAACTTTACCTGGTAATAATTTTGAAAGAGGAGTTGCAAATCCATTTTTCAAAACAATTAACGAAATTGAAGATATTTTTGTTGGAATGGGTTATTCAATAGCTACTGGCCCAGAAGTTGATTATGATAAATATGTTTTTGAATTATTAAATATTCCACATGATCATCCTGCTAGAGATATGCAAGATACTTTATATATCGATAATAATTTATTATTAAGAAGTCATACAAGTAGCGTTCAAGCTCATGTAATGGAAAACGCTAAAGGTAAACCAATTAAAATTATTTGCCCTGGTAAAACCTATCGTCGTGACGATGATGATATGACTCACTCTCATCAATTCGCACAGGTAGAAGGATTAGTTATTGATAAAAATATAAATCTTGGGAATTTAAAGGCAACGTTGGAATTGTTTGCTCAAAAAATGTTTTCTAAAGATACTAAAGTTAGATTTAGATCATCTTTCTTTCCATTTACCGAGCCATCTGTTGAAGTTGATATTTCTTGTTTTAATTGTAAAGGGAAAGGTTGCTCAATTTGTAAAGGCAGCGGATGGATTGAGATTTTAGGTGCTGGAATGGTTCATCCTAATGTTTTAAAAATGTCTGGTTATGATCCAGAAGTTTATAGTGGTTTTGCTTTTGGAATTGGAATTGAAAGAGTAACGATGCTTAAATATGGAATTAATGATATCCGTAGATTTTATCAAAATGACTTACGTTTCATTAAAGAATTTAAAAAAGTTAAGGAGGATTAAGTATGTTAGTTAGTTTAAAAGAAGTTGGAAAATATGTTGATATATCTGATTTAAAAGCTGAAGATATTGCCTCTAGATTAACTTTTTCTGGAATTGAAGTTGAAGAAATTAAAAGAAGTGCTTACGCAACGGATTTAGTTATAGGTGAAGTTTTAACTTGTGAGAATCATCCTAATAGTGATCATTTACATATTTGCCGAATTGATATTGGAACTGAAATTTTAGATATTGTTTGCGGCGCGCCTAATGTTAGAAAAGGATTAAAGGTAATTGTTGCTAAGGTTGGATGTAAATTAAGTAATGATAAAGTTATTAATCGTGGCGAAATTAGAGGTGTGACATCAAATGGGATGCTATGTGCCTTAAATGAATTAGGTGTAGATCCTAAATATTTAAGAAAAGAGCAAATAGAAGGTATTGAGGAATTGCCTAATGATGCTAAGGTTGGTGAAACAAGAGTTTTAGAATATTTAGGGTTAGATGATACTATTTTAGATTTATCTTTATTAGCTAACCGTAGTGATTGTTATGCAATTTATAATGTTGCTAGGGAAATTGGTGCTTTATTTAATCGCGAAGTGAAAATTCCTGTCTTTGATGAGATTAAAACTTATCAAGATAATGAATTTAAGATTTCTTCACTAGCAAGTGGTTGCCCAGCCTTTTATGGAAAGATAATCAAAGGTGTCCATATTAAAGAATCGCCTAAATGGTTAAAAGATGTATTAAGAAGTGAAGGAATTAGATCGATTGATAATATAGTCGATATTGGCAATTACGTTATGCTATTAACTGGCCAACCAATTCATTGTTACGATTATGATAAATTATTAAAAAAAGAATTAATCGTTAAAGATAATTTAAATGAAAAATTTGTAGCTTTGGATGAAAAAGAGTATGAAATTAAACCTGGAGATTTAGTTGTTACTAGTGATAATAAAACAATGTGCTTGGCTGGTATTATGGGAGGCGAGAAAAGTGAGATTACTTCTGAAAGCAAAAATATTGTTGTCGAAGTAGCTAATTTTAATTTTGCATCGATTAGAAAAACTTCAAATCGCTTAGGTTTATCAAGCGATTCTTCATTGAGATTTTCTAAAGGAATTAATAAAGATCAAGCTCAAGATGTAATAAATTTAATTACGCATTTTATTAAAGAATTATCCGATTTTGATGAATGTAGTCAAACAATAATTTATGATACTTTAGATCATTCTAATAAAGTAGTAGATTGTAGCGTTAGTTATATTAATAAACGCTTAGGCTCATCCTTTAGTTATAATGAAATAGTTGATGTGTTGACTTCATTACATTTTGAAATAGAAAACATTGATAATGATAATTTTAAAGCGGTTGTTCCTAACTATCGTATTGATATCGATGGAAAAGCCGATTTGAGTGAAGAAGTAATTCGTTATAAAGGTTTTGATTATATCAGAAATGAATTGCCAGTTATGGAAACTACAGTCGGTAGTGAATCTTTGTTGCGTAGCAAAGAGAGATTAATTGAATCTTATCTATTGGATAATGGCGTCGATGAGGTTTTATCATATACTTTAATTAATAAAAAAGATGCAGAGCAATTTAACTACATTAATAAAAATGACGGTATCGAGATTTTTAATCCTTTAACTGAAGATCATAAATATATTCGTCGAAATATTTTATCTTCGGTTTTAAGAGTAATGGAATATAACATCAATCATAAAAATAATAATGTTTCAATCTTTGAGATTTCTAATGTTTATTCAAAAGGTGATAAAGAAGAGGTTCATTTAGCTATAGTTTTGGAAGGAGATAAGTTTAAACAGGACAAAATTAATTTAGGAAGTAAAACTTATTTTGATATTAAAGGATTATTAGAAGGTATATTAAAAATGTTTAATATCGATAATAATCGATTAAAATTTCTTCCATTAAATGACAATCAAGAATTTCATCCTGGAAGAAGTGCTAAAGTAATGCTAGATGGAAAAGTTTTGGCGGTTTTAGGTGAAATACATCCTTTAAAAAGAAGTGAATTTTCATTAAAAAAAGAAGCCTGCGTTATGTTAGAAATGAATCTAAGTTTATTGTTTAATACCCGTAGTGCTAATAATAAATTTGTTGAATTATCAAAATATCCATCAGTTAATCGTGACTTTGCTTTTATAGTTAGTGAAGAATATTCATTCCAAATGATAAAACAAGAAGTAAAAAAGATTTCTTCCTTATTAAAAGATGTTCATTTATTCGATATTTATAAAGGTGAACATATAAAAGAAGGTTATGTTTCTTTAGCCCTTAGTTTAACCTATGAAAAAATGGATGGCACTTTAAAAGAAGAAGAGATTGCTGCTTTGGATAATAAGGTAAAAGAAACACTGATTAACAAATTTAAAGTAGAATTTAGAGGTTAAAAATGATTATTTATTTTGATTCTATTAAAGAAGGGAATGTTGAATCAATCAATTATTCAGGCAATATTTATAATTTTAATAAATTTAATCAATCTTCAATTATATCCAAATTTAATTCAATTGATGGCGAGATATGCTTGAGTAAAACTAACAATATCTTGATTGTTAAGTTTAATTTGAAGTGTAATATTGATGCTATTTCATCATATTCTTTAAATGTATTCAAAACTGATATAAAAATTGAGGATGAGCTTTATCTTACAAATTTAAAGGAATTTGAAAATGATGAAATTATTTATTGCTCGCAATCTATTAATTTAGATGAAATAATTTATTCCTTGGCAGTAACTGCAGTTCCAATCGATATTCATCAAGAAGGGGAAGAACTACCTTCTGGAGAGGATTTTAAAGTTTATAGCGAAGATGAATTAGAGAATGAATTGAATAATGAAGATAAAGAGTCTCCGTTCGATATTCTTGATAAGTTTGATTTATAAATAATAGTGGGATAATCTCCCACTATTTTTTTATTTAAATAAATAAATTATCGAACAAAAATTTCACTTAAAGTTGATAGTAAAAAAATATAAAAAAATAAATATACTTTAAAACTACTAAAAATCTACTAATTATTTACTAAAAAAATTCAAGTTTAACTAAATAATTCTTGATAATAATATTTCTATGCTTTAAAATGGTAATCAGTGGTAGAAAGTGGAGCAAAATGGAATAATGTTCATTGGAAGTTATGATTACACTGTCGATTCTAAAGGGAGATTAGTCATTCCATCAAAGTTCAGAAATGAAATTGGTAATGAAGCTAATGTTTATTTAACTCGCGGTTTTGATTCGTGTTTATCAATCTATAAAGAATCTGATTTCCAAAAAGTTATCGCACGCTATCAATCACATAATTACGAAAAAAGAGAAGTGCGTAATGCTCTAAGAAGTTTTTTGGATTCTGTCCTTCAAGTCTCAATTGATAGTCAAGGAAGAATCTTGATTCCTTCAAAAATATTCGAAAAATATGGAATTAGTAACAAAGTTCATATTCTTGGAGCGATTGATCATTTTGAGATTCGGGATAGTCAAAAATGGCTAGAACAAGCAAATGATATCGATTCGCAATTTGAACTTAACGCTGAGAAGATTTTCAAAGATGAAGAGTAACGAGCATTTCTCAGTCCTTCTAAACGAAGCGATAGATGGATTAAGTATCAAGGAAAATGGAATTTATGTTGATGCCACATTAGGGAGAGGAGGACATAGTTCAAAAATCTTAGAAAAATTAAAATCAGGAAAATTATATTGTTTCGATCAAGATATTGAAGCAATTGATTATTCAAAATCTCGATTAGGTCAGATAAGAGAAAATTTTGAAATAATCTATTCTAATTTTAAATTTTTGAAAGATGAACTCTTAAAAAGAAATATTTCTAGTGTTGATGGAATATTATTTGATTTAGGAGTTTCTTCACCACAATTTGATGAAGATTATAGAGGGTTCTCATATCGATATGACGGACCACTTGATATGAGGATGGATTTAAATAATTCTTTGACAGCAAAGTATATTGTTAACAATTATTCCTTAAATGATTTAGTAAAAATATTTAAAGAATATGGCGAAATAAAATATGCTTATCAAATTGCTAAAAATATTATTAAAGAAAGAGAAAAAAGTGAAATTGAAACCACGTTTCAATTAGTTGACATTATAAAATCTTCTCTTCCAAAAAAAGAATTGCTAAAAAAACATCCAGCAAAACAAGTATTTCAAGCTTTAAGAATTGAAGTGAATGATGAACTTAATTGTTTAAAAATTGCTTTAGGAGATGCAATAAGATTTCTTAATATCGATGGACGTCTTGTTGTTATAACATTTCACTCACTAGAGGATCGTATTGTTAAAAATTTATTTAAAAAATACAGTGTTGTTATCGGTGACCGAATTAATGATTATCGTTTACCAAGTGAAATCAAAAAAGCTAATTATGAACTAGTTAATAAAAAAGTAATCCTTCCTAGCAAAGAAGAAATTGAACTTAATCATCGTAGCAAAAGTGCAAAATTAAGAATTTTAAAAAGAATTAAATAAGGAGATAGGAATATGCAAATGAAAGATAAAATTCAAAGAAATAATCACTCTAAATACTTTTATTATTTTAAAAAAATCGGCATTTATAGCGGAGCTGTAGTAGGAGTTTTTGTATTATTTGCTATTCCTGTTTCAATTATTCGCTCAATGCTTCGTCCAGTTAACATTGATAATAATGAACTTTCAACTGAGAAAGTTGATGTAAAATTAGAAGGAAACGAAGAACTTTTAAAGTTTTAATTTAGACATAATAAAATATGTCTATTTGCTATAATTTCCATTTATTTCCCCCTTATTAAAAAAGTCACGCATAATTGTGACTTTTTTAATTGTCTGAGCGAAGCGAGATAAAACCCTCGGATTGTCCGAGGGTTCGGGATGACTTATAGTTTTGCAAAGAAAAACTCCTTACAAT